>JADLAH010000293.1 GCA_020848315.1 Chitinophagales bacterium
AGAATACTCTTATTACTCAGTATAAAATGGATTATCGGACTAACGGAACCGCTGTTTCATGTGGCAGGCTATGGTATTTCAGGCAGAAATCTGATACTGCTGGCAGGGGGCTTGTTCCTGCTCGCCAAGAGTACTACCGAGATTCACCACAAAGTGGAGAATCCGGGCGGCGAAGCAGCCGCTATCAAGTCGGCCGCCAGCACATCCTTCAATATGGTAGTAGGACAAATTATCCTGCTGGATATCATCTTCTCCTTTGATTCCATCCTGACGGCTGTCGGTCTGACGCCGCACATTATTATCATGATTATCGCGGTAGTTTTATCCATGATTATCATGATGGTTTTTGCAGGACCCATCAGCCATTTCATCAATAAACACCCATCGCTGCAAATCCTGGCGCTGTCTTTCCTGATTCTCATCGGGGTGACACTGATACTCGAAGGTATGCCGGAAGAACTGGGTATTCACGTATCCAAAGGATACATCTATTTCGCCATATTCTTCTCCCTCGGCATCGAATTGCTGAATATGAGTTTCAGAAAGAAAGCTACTGTCCATAACAAAGAATAACAGAAATAAAAACACTAAATCACTACATTTAGTGTTTGAATTGCTATGAAAAGATTATTTGTATATGCACTTATCCTGCTGGCCACTGCACACATGCCGGTCAGTGCGCAGATGTACCAGCAGAAGATGGCCACTTTCCTGAATCATCTCGATAATTATTACGTCGAAGAGCCGAATGTCGATTCTCTGGTGGAGATTGGTATTATAGAAATACTGAAAAAACTCGATCCGCATTCTGTGTACATGAATGCCGATGAGTTTAAGAAAGCCAATGAACCGCTGGAAGGGAACTTTGAAGGCGTGGGTATTCAGTTTCAGATTTTTCAGGATACCATTCTTGTCGTCCATGTCATTTCCGGCGGACCTTCTCAGAAAGTAGGGGTACAGGATGGCGACAGAATCATCTTTGTGGATACTGCTAAAGTAGCGGGTGTGGGAATCAATAACGACGGTGTTTTCAAGAAACTCCGTGGCAAGAAGGGAACGAAAGTGACCATACAGGTAAAGAGAGCCGGAGAGCCTGAATTGCTGGAGTTTCATATCACCCGTGATAAAATTCCGATTTATGCTATCGAGGCGCAATACATGGCCACATCCGATATAGGCTATATCAAACTCGCCCGTTTTTCTGCTACTGCCACAGAGGAAACCAAAGCCGCCATTGATTCATTGAAACGAAAAGGAGCCAAGAAATTCATCCTCGACTTAACCGGAAATGGCGGCGGCTACCTGCATCAGGCCAATGCTTTATCAGACTTATTCCTGTCTGCCGGCAAACTGGTCGTGTATTCCGAAGGGCGTTCGCAACCACGCATCAGTCTGAATGCTACTGCTGACGGCAACTTTGAAAATGGCGATTTGGTGATTATGGTAGACCAGAATACGGCCTCTGCCTCCGAGATTGTATCGGGTGCTGTACAGGACTGGGACCGAGGGCTGATTGTCGGTCGCAGAACCTTCGGAAAAGGGTTGGTACAGAAAGGATATACGCTGCCGGATATGTCGGTGGTACGCCTCACGATGGCGCACTACTACACGCCTAGCGGACGCAATATTCAGCGGCCGTATGAAAAAGGTAGCGACAAATATTTTGATGATATGGAGGAACGCTATAACAGCGGTGAATTATTTGATGCCGGTAAAATGAAAATAACAGACTCCACGAAATATTTCACCAACAATAAACGTGTAGTATACGGCGGCGGCGGCATTATTCCCGATATTTTTGTGGGCATAGATACTACGTGGAATTCCAAATATTACGGCAAACTGGTGCGCGCCGGCGTATTCAATCAGTTTGTACTCGAATATGTGAATGACAACCGCAATACACTCGAACAAAACTATCCGTCTGTAGAAAAATTCATTCGCGCATTTGAAGTGGATTCCGCATTCCTGCAGACGTTCTACGATTATGCAAAAGGCAAAAAAGTGGAACCTGACTCCGCAGAAAATTTCAGCAAAAGCATCCCTGTCATTCAGATGCAGCTCAAAGGTTTTATCGCGCAGAATCTGTGGAATACCAGCGCTTATTTTCAGGTGACTAATCCGATTGATCCGATTTACAAAAAAGCACTGGCTGCTTTTTCCGATGGCTCTTTTCAGCAACTTGATGCGACACCTGCAACACCGTTGAATCCGAAAAAGAAACCGGCGACAAAAAAAATAAAACCGAAACAGACCAAAAAACAACCCATCTCCAAATGATAACTATCCGTCCTTTTAAAGGTCTGCGACCGCGCAAAGACTTAGCTGATAAAGTAGCTGCGAAGCCTTATGATGTATTAAATTCGGCAGAAGCAAAAGCGGAAGCCGCAGACAATCCGTATTCTTTTCTGAGAGTGTCCAAGCCGGAAATCAACTTCGACACACCGGTAGATCAATATGCGGATGAAGTCTATGCTAAAGGAAAGGAAGTGTTTGATGGTTTTGTAAAAGAAGGTGTCCTCGTGCAGGATGAAACACCTTGTCTGTATATTTACGCGCAAACCATGGATGGCCGCACGCAGACCGGATTGGTGGCAGGCAGTTCCATTGATGATTATTTCGAAGATCGCATCAAGAAACACGAACTGAC
>JADLAH010000294.1 GCA_020848315.1 Chitinophagales bacterium
AACATGAAGCCGGTGTTTTTTTTGTATCCCTGAAAATTGACGGAGAGGAAAGGGCTACCGGAACCGGTAAGAATAAGAAAGAGGCGGAGCATCAGGCCTGCGCACGCGCCGTGAAAGCAATGGAACTCATGGCCTAATGATTCCATGTAACGTCAGCCGGCATCCTGAACTGGATGATAAGTGATGAAATAATAGTCAGAATGCCAATCAGTAAAATGGCATATTCAATACCAAAGATGTCTGCTGTTATCCCGGAAATGACAGCGCCGAAGGCATAGCCCAGATCTCTCCAGAGCCGGAAGGTGCCGATGCTTTCTGCCCGCTGCCTCGGTGAAGTGGCAGCCGCGATGCCCGATAAAAAAGTGGGATACACAAGGGCGGTTCCCAGTCCCAGTATGGCCGCAATCGCGGATAGTGCAAACAGATGAGTGCTGAACGGAATGAAAAGTATGGCAATGCCTTGCAGCAACATACCCCAGAACAACATTCGTTTTTTGGAGTAAATATCCGACATTTTGCCGGTAAACAATTGTCCGATGCCCCATACAGCCGGATAGATGGCGGTGATGATACCTGTCTGTCGGGTTTCAAAATGCAGTGACAATAGCACCATTGGCAGTAAACCCCAGATCATGCCGTCGTTCAGGTTGTTAATCAAGCCGGCCTGCGTGATGGAACTCAGCGTTTTGTTTTTGAAAGTCGTTTCCATAAAGATATTATCCATCGGCGCGGTATTGTCAGTGCCACTTTCCTTGTGCACGAAGGCGCGCGTATCTTTCACCCAAAATAAGGTCATGAAGAAGCCGAGTATGGAGATGGCGATGCCGATGTAAAAAGGATAGGGCGTGATGCCGTATTGCTGCGCAATATAGCCCGACAAAAAGGCGATGAGCCCGACGGCAAAATAGCCTGCGAATTCATTTAAACCCATGGCCAGCCCGCGGTCTTTATCACCTACCAAATCTATTTTCATCACTACTGTACTGCTCCAGGTGAGTCCCTGGCTGATGCCGAGCAATATATTTGCCAGAATGACCTGATACCATTGGTTGGCAAAAATGAGGATGAATGGAATAGGAATCGCCAGCAGCCATCCTGCCAGCAGTAAGTTTCTGCGCCCGAAAACATTGGCTAACCGACCGGTGAAATAATTGGTGATGGCCTTGGTGATTCCGAAGGCAGTGATGAAAGACAAAATGGCGGTCTTGGAGGCAACGCCGAATTCCACTTGCGCAAATTCAGGGAAGATAGTTCTTTCGAGCCCGATCATTCCGCCGACAAAAGCGTTGACAACGACGAGTATTGTAAACTGTTTCCAGTTTTCCTTTAATCCCAGTTTGATTTCTTCTGTGGACATATTCGTGTGATGAATGATAAATACCCGACAAAGCTATCATAAAATACCATCACGGGATGTAACCTATGTTACACGCCACAGCATATGACAAATCCGATTTTTTACTCTTTGTCTTCGTCTTTTTCGGACGTCTCTTTTGTTTTGCTTTTGTCGAGTTGTTTCACCGCGTCGCCGGCTTTTAATTCTTTGCTCAGCACATTGTACGGCCCGGTAATTACTTGTGCTTTCTCATTCAGTCCTTCTGTTATTTCGATATAGCTGTCATCCTGAATGCCGGTCTTGATGATTTGCTCTTTAGCGATGCCATTTTCTGCAACGAAGATGATTTCCTGCGTATGGCTGCTGCCGTCATATACGGTATCGCGCGTGGTTACAGCCTGAATAGGCACGGCGGTAACGCCCCATTTTTTCTTGGTTTTTATATCTACGGTGGCCGACATGCCCGGCAGGAAAGGCTTCGGGTTATCTTTCAGTAAATCCGCATAAGAAGATTCGAGCAGACGGATCTTTACAATGAAGTTGGTAGACTGATCGGAACTGGTCAGTGCACTGGTGCCTGACGCACCTTTAGAGGTATTCGCAACCTGAGTCACCACACCGATAAACTTGCGGTCAAGGTAGGCGTCCACTTCCACGGTGGCGGTGTCGTCTAATTTCACTTTGGTGATTTCGCCTTCACTCACATCCACGCGTACTTCCATGTAGTCGAAGTTGGCGATGCGCATCATTTCCGTACCGCTCATCTGGATAGTCCCCAGTACTTTTTCGCCCTTTTTTACACTCAGCAAAGAGATGATGCCATCCATCGGCGCGTAAATCGTTGTTTTATTGAGGTTGATTTTAGCATCCTTGATGGCTGCTTCCGTCGCTTTGATGGTGTATGCCGCAGCTTCTGCCGTATGTTTCGCAGCTTCCACATCGGATTTGGCTGTCTTTAGAGTCGTTTCCGCCGTTTCGAGGTCTGCTTTGGAAATGATTTTTTTGCCGAATAATTCTTCCGCCCGCTTGAAAGCCATCTGCGCCTGCGCATACTGTGCTTCCGCCTGCGCGATGCGCGCTTTCGCGGTGGAGAGCTGTGCCCTGGAATTGTCGAGTTGTGCATTGCTTTGCTCCAGCATCGCCTGATAGCTTTCCGGTTTGATGCGTGCGAGCAGTTGTCCTTTTTTAACGACATCGCCTTCCTTCACCGTGAGTTCGATGATTTCACCCGAAACTTCCGAGCTGATTTTTACTTCTTCTTCAGGATAGATTTTTCCGCTGGCTGTCACGGTCTGGATGATATCGCGTTTGGCGGCAGCCTGTATTTCTACTTCCTTTACTTTGTTTTTATTCTTGTTTTTGCTCACCACAATGGCCACGGTAATTCCGATAACAGTGAGTGCGATCAGCAGATAGAGCAGTTTGTTGTTCTTCATCGTTTCTTATATTTTGCTTCAGTCAGGATGTCTTATTCTAATGTAATGGGTTTGCCTTCATAGAAATCAAGCACTTTGCTGTTGAACAGGTACTCATATTTCGACTGGGAAAGTCTGGATAGTGCAATCAGTAGGTTGGATTTGGCGAGATTGACGTCCAGTTGTTGTATACTGCCGGCCTGCAATCTTTCGGTAGCGTAATCATAGGATTTCTGCGCAGTACGGTAGTTCTTCTCGGCGGCTTTATAACTTTCCAGCGAAGCCGATGCTTTCAGATAAGCCTGCTGAATGTTATTGTACAACTCGAGATTGGTTTGTTGTTCATTGATGATTGCCAGCTGATGTTGTAACCTGGATTGTTTCACCGCAGTCTTCACCTG
>JADLAH010000295.1 GCA_020848315.1 Chitinophagales bacterium
AAGGGACCTTAAGTCTTCTGACTTACAACGTTGCCGGACTTCCGGAAGGATTTTCCAGTTCAAGTCCGGAAAAGAACACACCACTCATCAGTCCATTGCTGAATAATTTTGATGTGGTGAATGTGCAGGAAGATTTTTTCTACCACAACGAGCTGGTCAAAGATGTAAAACACCCGCATCAATCAAAATATGAAGCTAAAATTTCTCTGGGCGACGGACTGAATACTTTTTCTAAAATTCCGTTCCGTAGTTTTAAAAGAGTGCAATGGAATGACTGCAACGGCGCAGACTGTTTCACTCCGAAAGGCTTTACCTACTGTCAATTACTGCTGGCACCCAATATTTATGTCGACTTGTATAATGTCCACGCCAATGCAGGTGTTGCACCGGAGGACCTCGCAGCACGCCGCAGCAACATATCCCAATTGAATGATTTTATCCTTCGTAATTCACGTGGAAATGCCGTTATCATTATGGGCGACTTAAATGTTCGATACACACGCATTGGCGACAATATCCGCACTTTGCTGAACAGTGAAAATAAAATGCAGGATGTATGGGTAGAGCTTATCAGAGACAATTCGCTCCCAAATCAGGATGATGTAGCGCTGACCGATTGCGGTGGCGCAGACACCAATCCTCAGTGTGAGGTGGTAGATAAGGTATTATACCGAAGCAGTAAATTTATCACGCTGACACCGGTGGAATATCAGGTAAAAACGAATGAATTTCTGGATGAAGATGGCAACTGGCTGTCGGACCACAGACCTATCTTTGCTTCTTTCCGCTATACTTTTCTGCGCTAATCAACGCGAAAGGACAACCTATCAGAGAGTATTCACTGCTTGAATAGCGGCATCCAGAGAAGCTTGCGAACCAATATCAATCCAAATATCATCGTCATGGTGATAAGCTTGTATACGATGTGAACCACAGATATCGAGGTACCAGTCTATCATGGAAAATTTGCCTTCCCGGCGCTGATGTCTGAATATTTCCGGCGACAAAATCTGATAGCCGCTGAAAGCAAATTCATGTAATGGATAGGTTTCATTCAATCCCATTTTCATTTTTGCCTCGGGCGCAATCTTTCTCGTGATTTTGATTTCATCTGTTTTGTTATTCACCCAACCAAAAAGGATATCATCGTTATCAAACAACAGATAGCGCGATGTTATTCTGTTGCGCACGGCCAGTGTCGCCATCGCTCCGCTTTGCTGATGCTGCTGCAACATGGCCTTCACATCAATATTGGTGAGAATATCCGCATTGCACACCAGAAATGGAGTACCGTCGTCAAAGAAATCCCGCGCTTTCCAAAGTCCTCCGCCCGTTTCCAGCAGTTCATCTGTTTCATCGGAGATAACAATACGCAATCCAAAATTTTGATGCTGCGACAAAAACTGTCGTATATGGTCTCCCAGATAATGGATATTGATAATCAATTCATCAAAGCCATTCGCTTTCAGGTGTTCAATCACGCGCTGCAGCATTGGCTTTCCACCCACAGGAATCAATGCTTTCGGACAATTATCCGTGAGTGGCCGCAATCTCGTGCCCAATCCTGCCGCAAAAATCATTGCCTTCATGGTTGGCTGTTTTGGTGTAATATTTTTTTTTAGAAATCAGATATATTGTCCGTTGTATTCGCGTTCTATATGTTTAACAGTAACATTTACCTTGTATGTTTTACGGAGATAGTCCGCCATTTTCTCCGCACAATAAACACTGCGGTGCTGTCCGCCGGTGCAGCCGAAATTTATCTGCAGGCTGGAGAAATTCCTGTCCAGATAATCCTGCACATTAACATCCACGAGTTTGTATGCGTTTTCCAGGAATTCTTTGATACGGCTTTTGGTTTCCAGGAATTCAATCACTTCCTTGTCTTTCCCTGTCAGTTGTTTATAGGCTTCATATCTGCCCGGATTATGCAACCCGCGGCAATCAAAGACAAATCCACCGCCATTACCCGAAGTATCCTCGGGAATGCCGCGTTTGTAGGAAAAACTGTTCACCTGTATCTGTAATGGCAGATTGCTACCATCCCATTTTTTCAGCACAAATAATTCAGAGACAGCGAGCTGACGCAGCACATTATACAACTCGGGCAATTCCACAGAAAGCGGAATATTTTCCATAAACCAGACGGCATTTTCGAGTGCCGGCACAATACTTTCAATAAAATGCGGACGCTTTTCAATCAATCCTCTGAAGCCGTAGGCACCCAGCACCTGCAGTATCCGTATCAGCACAAATCCGTAATACCGCTGCTTGAATATTGCTTTATCTATCGCAGTGAGACGGGCTACTTCTTCGGTGTAATAATCGAATAGTTCATCCCGCAGATGATACGGGATACGGGCGCCGGCCTGCCACAACAGCGAAGCCGCATCGTACTGCAGGGCACCTTTCCGACCACCTTGGTAATCTATGAAATATGGCTTGCCTTGGTGGAGCATGATATTGCGCGACTGACAATCGCGAAACATGAAATGCAGCTGCTCTTCCTGCAACAGATATTGACTGAGCGTATGAAAATCGCGGTTGAGTTTGACTTCATCAAAATGAACGCGGGCCACCCGCACAAAATAATATTTGAAGCTGTTCATATCCCAGAACATCGAACTTCTGTCGAACTGCTGAATGGGATAACACTTGGTGAAATCAAAATTTTCCGCGCCTTTTATCTGCAATATGGCCAGTTGCTTCAGCACCTCTTGCAGGTAAGTCTGCACCTCTACAGAGATACCATCTTTTTGTATCAGCTGATACAGTGAGTGATTGCCTAAATCCTGTTGTAAATAATATTCCTGCGTTTCACTGGCGGCGTATATTTCCGGCACCGCGATACCGGCCTTACGGAAATGGCGGGTATGGTGCAGGAAAGTAGCATTTTCTTCCGCATCTTTTCCATAAGTTCCGATGGCGCTGTGATGTTCACTCTCGAGCCGAAAATACAGGCGGTCGGAGCCGGCCTGCGGCAATTGCACCACACTACGGCATTCTTCCCGGAAATAATTGGAAAATAACTTTCTTAATGGTACTTCATGTTCCATCTTTCAAAGATAAAAGAATGTCTCCTTAAAGAGAAATCAGGATATGCACTATTGTTCAGATACGCGCACCACGATTTTGCCAAACTGAGCGCCCTCTTTCATGCGGTCGAATGCGGCAACGGCATCATCGAATGCGAAGACTTTATCGACAATAGGATTAATTTGATGGTGTTCGCAGAAATGCA
>JADLAH010000296.1 GCA_020848315.1 Chitinophagales bacterium
GCCGCTTCTATCGTGGTCTTGATGTCTTTGTGTTTCACCGTCAGCTGTATCAGCCTGGAATACGGCGGATAATGGAATTGCTTTCTCTCCTGCAGCTGTGCCTGATAGAAATCTTCGTAATTGCCTTCTAAAATATAGTTCGCAATCACGTGATGTACATTGCCGATTTGTATCATCACCTTGCCGCGCTTTTCCCTGCGCCCTGCCCTGCCGCTCACCTGCAGCAGCAGCTGATACGCACGTTCCATCGCACGGAAATCCGGATAGAACAATAAAGCGTCTGCATTCAGTACGCCCACTAAACTCACATTCGTAAAGTCCAACCCTTTCGTTACCATCTGCGTACCAACCAGAATATCAAACTCGCCTTCTTCAAACGCTTCAATAATTTTGTGGTGGCCGTGTTTGCTGCGCACGGTATCGTAATCCATCCGTCCGATTTTGGCAGCAGGAAACATCGTTTTCAAATCCTCTTCGATGCGTTCAGTTCCGAGTCCTTTCTGCTGCAATTCATGCGAACCGCAGGCACCGCAGGCCGGCATCACCGCCTGTGTGTAGCCGCAATAGTGGCAGCGTAAATCGTTGGTGAATTTGTGATAAGTCAGACTCACGTCGCAATTCTTGCACTGCGGAATCCAATTGCAGTTACCGCAGGCAATATAGGGCGCATAACCGCGACGGTTCTGAAACAAAATCACCTGCTGTTTTTTGTCGAGCGTATGCTGAATTTCATCGCGCAGAATATAGGTAATACCGGAAGTTATTTCCTTTTTCTTGTTGGCTTCCGTGAGGCTGACAAACAAGATTTCCGGTGTCTGTACTTCGCCGTAGCGCGTAACGAGTTTCACCAGTCCGTATTTGCCGGCTTTCGCGTTGGCATAGCTTTCTATGCTCGGCGTGGCGGAACCCAATAATACTTTTGCATTGAATTGTCTGGCCAGATAAATCGCGGCATCGCGGCACTGATAGCGCGGCGCCGGATCGTATTGTTTATAGGAAGAATCGTGTTCTTCGTCGATAATCACCAGTCCCAACTCCTGGAACGGAAGAAAAACAGAAGAACGCGCGCCGAGTATGATTTTCGTTTCATTCTTCAGCACCTTGTTCCAGATTTCCACGCGTTCCGCATTGTTGAATTTGGAATGATATACGGCGATATTGCCGAGTATTTTTTCGAGTCGCTGTACAAGTTGCGCGGTAAGTGCAATCTCCGGTAAGAGATACAAAACCTGTTTGCCCTGTGCAATTTGCTCCTTGATTAAATCGATATACAACAAAGTTTTTCCACTCGACGTGATGCCGTGCAGCAGTACCACTTCCTTTTCTTCATAATACTTTTTGATATCGCTTAAGGTAGCTTGCTGCTCGGCAGATAATTCATAGTGACTCAATTCTTCCATTTCCTTTACAGAAATTCTGTCGACTATTTTCTCTTCCGTTACAAAAATTTCTTTCTTAATCAACGATTTCAGCACTTCGGCTGTAACGCCTGCTTTCTTTAGCAGTTCTGCCCGTTTTACTGATTTATTTATCTTGGATAATTCGAGAAAGGCTAATAACAAGCGTTCCTGATTCGGATATTTCGCCACGATATCAAACACTTCTTTCAGTCTTGGATCCTGGCTCCTGATTCCTGGCTCCAGTTCCACAAACACTTCCGTCTTCGGCGTATATTTTTCATGCAGCGTTTCTTTCACATACATGATTCGTTTGCTCAGCAGACTTTTTACCGGCTTGCTCACGGTTTTCTTCTGCAGGATATCAAAGATGTCTTTCAGCGAAATCTGCTCCTGATGATTCAATGCTTCCGCAATCATGTATTCGTCGTCCGTCAGTTCCAGAATATCCGTTTCATTATCCGGATTTTTGACAAAGAAGGTTTCCGAATCCAGCTTGAAATAAGCAGGCAAGGCAGCCTGCATCACATCGCCGAGCGTACACATGTAATAAGTGGCTATCCATTGCCAGAAATCCAGCTGTGGCTGCGTCACAATGGGCTGCTCATCCACTACGGATAAAATCTCTTTAGGAACATACTCCACAGGCGCCTGCTGTGTAATGGTATGAACGATGGCCGTGTAGAGTTTCTGTCTGCCGAACTGCACTTCCACGCGTACGCCGGTCTGAATCATTTCTTCCAGATGGGCGGGCACGGCATAGGTATAAGTCTTGGGCAATGCCAGCGGCAAAATTACTTGCACAAAGTAGTTGTATGTATGAAAAGTTTCCACTTATTTTACACCACAATGATAGCAAAAATGAATACAAAAGACGACATCAAAAATGCATTGTCGGCAATTTTCGAAGAAATGAATGCTTATACCAAAACCGTAGACGATACGACGTTCAAAAAAAGCATTGACGGCAAATGGAGCATCGCGCAAAATATCGACCATTTAACGATATCCAATAATATTACGGCACTGAGTTTTAATATGCCAAAAGCAGTCTTAAAGCAATTGTATAAGACCAATAATCGACCGAACTGGAATTATGATGAAGTGGTGTGGAAATATCAGCGTACGCTGAGCCAGGGTGCTAAAGCGAGTCTGCCGTTTCAGCCGAAAATCAGTCTGGTGCCCGTGCGCAGTTTGGTGGAGCGTTTCTGGAAAGGTTCCTGCGATACGTTGCTGAAAGCAATAGATGGCTGGTCGGAGGATGACTTAGATACTTATTTAATTCCACATCCGCTGATTGGAAAGATGACCTTACGTGAGTTGTTGTACTTCACGGTGTATCATGTGGGGCATCATTTAAAAACAATTAAGAACATAAATAAAACAGTATAAAATTAAAACACATAGGAACATAGTTTCTTATAGCATGACAGACAAATCTGATTATTTCGGGTTGCTGAAGTTTATCATAGAAATTTATCTTCGATAAATAACTCTGTTTTCTGTGGCTATCTGAAATTATTAGATGACCTGCAAAGCTCACTTCTCTATTTTTCTATGTGTTTAAAAAAATTCCTTTAATTTTAGTTAATGGCGAAAGCATCTAAACAACAGAAAGTAAATCCGGCACGTGTGCAGGCAAAGACCATAAAGGAAATTACCTTAACCTTCACGGATTTTAATTTTGAAAAATGGTATCCGTTTATCATTGCATTGTTTGGGCTGTTGTTGTATGCCAACACGCTGACGCACGATTATGTGCTGGATGACGAAACGGTGATGGCGAAAAATAAAATCGTCACCAAAGGTGTTTCTGCCATTCCGGAAATTATGCTGACAGCCTACCGCGCGGGCTCGCAAGACCGGCAGGAAAGTTTGTATCGTCCTTTGTCCGTCGTGATGTTTGCCATAGAATGGCAATTATCGCCGAACAAACCATTTTTAGGTCATCTCATCAATATGCTGCTATATGCACTGACGGGATTTCTGTTGTATAAATTATTAAGGAAATGGTTTCCCGACAAACATTCCTTTGTCCTGTTTGCCATCAGTTTCCTGTTTATGGCACATCCCCTGCATACGGAAGTGGTAGCCAATATAAAAAGTCGCGATGAAATTTTAGGCTTGCTGTTTGCGATACTTTCTTTCAATGCATTTTACGAGTATGCTGCAAAGAACAATATCAAACAGGTACTGCTGGGTACCGTGTATTTCTTCCTGGCGATGTTATCCAAAGAAAGTACCGTGACCTTAGCGGCAGCTATTCCCTTGTCTTTATTCTTCTTCACTAAAATGGAAGACAATAAAAAATACATGTACAGCATTGCTGCATTGATAGTCGGAGTTGTTTTGTATTTTATCTTGCGAAAAGCAGCCATTGGCGGCTTGGTGAC
>JADLAH010000297.1 GCA_020848315.1 Chitinophagales bacterium
AATAAAGTAAATATTAACCGGCATTTTTTCACCATTCTCATCTTGTCCGTTCCACACAAATACACCTTCTCTGGGCACCGCAAGCTCATCTGCCAGTTTTATTACCGTTCGTCCGTCCGTTTGGAGAATATAAAGGTTGACCATGCTGCCCGGTTCATCAAAAGAATAGGTAATACGCAGTTCATCGTCAATGCCGTCTCCGTCCGGAGAAAATATTTCCGGTGTCACCTGTACTCCGCTCTCCAGATTGTAGCTGTCTGCTGAATTCTGAAAACCGGGCGTTGCAAAGCCGGCATCTTTTGCCGCAGAATGCCAGTTTTTGCTGTCCTGAGATAAGCCGGAATAACTGCTTCTTTCCAGCGAGATGCCTTGTGTGTTGACCAACAGCGGAGAATGCCAGGAAGCGCTGTACAAGACGGCATCTATTAATTTGTTTTCGCTGTTGCGGAGCTGGATATGGTCCTTTTCCTCTGATAACAGCGGCAATGAAACATCGATGCAGCGGTCAGTCACGGCAGCCGGATACTGTGATTGCAGCAATCCGCGGTCGGTAGTGAATACCAGAAAATCATTGGGGAGAATATAGCTGTTAATATTGCCCATTTCCAGCACCTGCTGTTCTATGCCACTGACAATATCTGCTTGCACCCAAACGAGATCACGCACTTTAAATATTTTCTGTGAGTTATTGTAGATTTCTACAAACTGCACGCCACCGGCATTCGGATGTGAAAGGATTTCATTTATCACCAGTTCGCCTTCTTGCGGAAGGTCTGTCAGCACGATTTCAAAAGTATCGGCCTTGTGTACGAAACCGGCGCAACCGTCCAGTTGCGGAATAATCAGCGTATATATCTTGTTTTTTTGCAAGCCGCTGTTCAGATAAATCTGTACTTTTCCTGCATTTGCATCCGTGGCAACTGCTTTTGTTATCGATATGCCATTGTCAAATCGGTAGTTGGCCGTATTTTCGATGATACCGCTGGCCAGCGGTCCTTTAAAATTTATTTCCCAGATAGTATCATTCAGCATGGTGTATTCCGCGGATGCGGTCACTTCCGGAAATCCGGTTTTGTTTTGTTTTCCGGGTGTGCCGCCCAGATTGTCTGCAGCAGCAGACCAATACAGGTATTTAGGACAATCTCCTTCATAGCCTGGAGCTGTAAGTTCCAGCGACCAACCGCCCTTTTGTTTGATCGTGTCGCGGTAAGTTTCTTTATTGTATGGCAGGGAATCTATCAGAATTTTATCATTGCTTCGTAAGACTACATAACCTTCCGGTTGCAGTGCCGACCAGTTCAGAACGCCAATCACCTTCCCGTAACCGCGGAATGCGCCGGTATCCTGCATCGCACACAGCAGCGCATAGCCTTTTGCTGTGATAAATCCATCCAGTACGGTGCCATTGTTGATGGACCAGTTGGATAAAGATACGAGCGACTCAGTAGTGTTCAGGATTTCAACATATTGTTTCTGCGGTAATCCCGTATTGTTTTCCGGTTGCGCCATGATTTCGTTCACCAGAATATCGCCCGAAAACACGTTTCCGCCGTAAAGTGTGGTGTTACACATCCAACAAGCAATAGCCGCCCAAAAGGCGTAAATTCCGGTTTTATGTCCGCGCAGATTCATCCTGTATCAAATATCTGATTTATAAGTCGATATTCCAACGGAAAAGGTTGTTTTGGTAATAGTAAATTAAAAAGAATCCTGCATCAAATCTTTATATTTGTAGGATTAACCAAATTCTAAAGAGCTGAATAAATCGGCTTCATCATTTAAAAACAGAAAACACCATGAAAGTAGCAGTAGTAGGTTCCACCGGTCTGGTAGGTGGCGAAATGTTAAAAGTACTCACAGAAAGAAATTTCCCTGTAACGGAATTAATTCCGGTAGCCTCCGAGCGTTCTGCCGGTAAGCAGATTTCTTTTAAAGGAAAGGAATACACCGTTGTTACGCCTCAGAAAGCTATCGAAATGAAGCCGGATGTGGCATTGTTTTCTGCCGGCGGTTCCACGTCGTTGGAATGGGCGCCAAAATTCGCAGAGGCAGGCATCACCGTGATTGACAACTCTTCTGCATGGAGAATGGATCCAACCAAAAAACTGGTGGTTCCGGAAATTAACGCGGATGCACTGACCAAAGAAGATAAAATCATTGCCAACCCGAACTGTTCTACCATTCAGATGGTTGTGGCGCTGAATCCGCTACACAAGAAATATAAAATCAAAAGAGTGGTAGTGTCTACTTATCAGTCTGTGACAGGTACCGGTAAAAAAGCGGTGGATCAGCTGATGAATGAGCGTGCCAGCGGTACCTCTGATGAGATGGCGTACAAATACAAAATCGACCTCAACCTGATTCCGCATATCGATGTATTCCTCGAAAACGGCTACACGAAAGAGGAAATGAAAATGGTACACGAAACAAAAAAAATCATGCGCGATGATACCATACAGGTATCCCCGACAGCAGTGCGTGTGCCGGTAATGGGCGGTCATAGTGAGAGTGTGAATATAGAATTTGAAAATGACTTCGATCTGGCGGATGTACGTGCATTGCTCGAACAGTCCGAGGGTATTATTGTGAGTGATGACGTGGCCAACTTCGTATATCCGATGCCGATGGATGCCCATGGCAAAGACGAAGTATTTGTAGGTCGTCTGCGTCGCGATGAAACACAGCCAAAAACACTGAACATGTGGATAGTGGCAGATAACCTGCGCAAAGGTGCTGCTACCAATGCGGTTCAGATTGCCGAATATCTGGTGAAAAACAACTTGATAGGATAATCAGCTGATTGGCTGTAAAAGCTGAGGCCCCGCATTTGCGGGGCCTCAGCTTTTTATATGGATTTGAAAAAACAGCATTCACAGAATAATCTCCGACGGATACTAAAAAATCAGCACAGCTTTCATTTTAAAATGTAATTTTAGTGGAATAAAACAGATACCTATGCCAATAAGAATGGTCGATGATGACAACCAACAGAAAGAATATGTGCCATCCAATGAT
>JADLAH010000298.1 GCA_020848315.1 Chitinophagales bacterium
CTTTCATTACCAGTCTTTCTGTACTTTTCCTTTCACCGGTTTTCCTTTTTCCTTGCTGAGTTTCTGCTGCACTTTTCCTTCTTCACTGCCCAGCACTTCGAGTAATTTCTCCGCTTCTTCATTGCTCAGCTGACCGGCTTGCTGCTGTTGTTGCTGCTGCTGACCTGACTGTGGCTGCTGCTGTTGCTGGCCGTTCTTATTCTGTTGCTGATTGCCGTTTTTCGGTTGCTGCTGTTGTTGCTGATTCTGCTTCTGATCCTGTTTGTTGTCTTTCTGTTGCTGTTTATCTTGTCCGCCGCTGTTCTGTTGTTTAAGTTTGGCCATCGCCATCATCAGATTGTATTTGGCATCCGCGTCTTTCGGATTCAGCTTAAGAGAGGTTTTGTAAGCCTTTACACTTTCCTCATATTTTTCCTGTTTGTACCACGCATTGCCGATGTTATACATCGCGCGTGCCTGAATGTCGGTGTTCTTGCTGTATTGCGCCGCCATGGAAAAATGCTCTTTTGCCTTATCCAGCTGATTCAGTTTATAAAGTGCGTCTCCCTGATTGAAGTGCGCGCGAACATCTTTGGGTGCCAATAACAAGGCTTTGCTATAGCTCTCGGTGGCGTTGTTGTATTTATCGGCCTTGTACAGTTTATTCCCTTCCCGAAGCAGGCTGTTGGTGGTCTGACTTTTAGCCTGTTTTGCCTGCAGCAGCATCCATCCGACAAAAGCAATTTTGAGCACAAACTTCACCACCGTAAAGATGACAATTACCTTCCGGTGTTTCTGGTAAAAACGCGTGATATGTTGTCTCCACTTACTGAACATCGGTTTGTTTTTGTTTGCGTGTGAACCAATTTTTTTCTTTACGATAAGTGATAAAGAAATCTGCCACCAATAAAATTAAGGCGAAAATAAGAAAATAGGAAAACTGCTCCACAAAATCGGTATAAACACGGTCGTTGATGGTTTTCGTTTCTATTTTGGCGATATCCTTGGAAAGCAGGTCTGCGACCAACTTCGCATTATCCAGTATATAGTAATTTCCGTCGCCGCCTTTGGCCAGTGCCTGCAGCATATTCGCATTCATCTTAGAGACAATCACATTGCCGTCTTCATCTTTCTTGTCGCCGGTTTTTCTGCCTTGCGCGTCATACACCGGTATCGTTCCGCCGCCGGGTGTGCCTACGCCTATCGTAAATATTTTTGTACCGTCCGCGGCGATTTCTTCCGCTTTGCTGATGGCATTTTCTTCATGGTCTTCGCCATCCGTTATCACGATAATCGCTTTGTGCTTTTTATCCTCTTCCTTAAAACAGCGCTCCGACTGCTCCAGTGCCTCCGTTATCACGGTTCCCTGTGTCGGAACGGAATTGGTATTTACGGAACGAAGGTATAAAAGCAGCGATGAGTAATCTACCGTCAGCGGCATCTGCACGTAAGCATTGCCGGCGAAGATGACGAGTCCGACTCTGTCGCCATCCAGTTTTTTCATCAGCGACTGAATCAACAATTTTGATTTATCTAAACGGGAAGGCGCGACATCCTGAGAGAGCATGCTTTTGGAAACGTCGAGTGCAATCATGACGTCGATACCTTTGCGTTGCACTTTCTCCATTTTCGTACCCATCTGCGGTTGCGCCAGTGCCAGCACCAACAGGAAAAGAGTAGTGCAGAATAATGCCAGTTTTATCCAGGATTTTTTCTCCGCCTTATCAGGCATCAGGCGCTGCAACAGCGCGACATCGCCGATTTTATTTAACTGAATCCGCGTCTTTTGTTTGGCATAAACATACAACAGTATCGCCAGCGGAATGAGTATCCATAGCAATAACAGTTCCTTATGTTCAAATCTCAGCATCAGCTCAAAATGGTTTTAAAATATGTTCTTCTCAATACAAAATCCAGCAACATGCAAAGCAATGAAAAGGCCACAAACCAGTGATAATGCTCACTCTTGCGATGGTAATTGCTGATTTTTATCTTGGATTTTTCCAGTTTGTCAATATTGGCATATACATTCTTCAGCGAGGTGTTTCCCGTAGCCCGGAAATAGCTGCCGCCGGTTTCCTGTGCGATTTTTTTCAGCAGCGCTTCATCAATCTGCACCGGAAAATTCTGATAGAAAGTTCGTCCGTTTTCATCTTTTACGGGATAAGGCGCCGTGCCGTTTTTTCCTATACCAATGGTATATACGCGCACACCGTATGTTTTGGCAATCTGAATGGCGGTATAAGGGTCGATATAGCCCATATTGTTGACGCCATCCGTCATCAGGATAATCACCTTGGTTTTGGATTTACTTTCCTTGAGTCGCGCTACTGCGGTGGCGAGTCCCATCCCGATCGCCGTACCATCTTCCACCATGCCGCTTTTAATATCTTTGAATAAATTGAGCAAGACCTGATGGTCGATGGTGATGGGGCACTGCGTAAAGCTTTCTCCGGAAAACACCACCAATCCGATGCGGTCATTCGGTCGTTCGCGGATAAACTGCATCGCCACTTTCTTGGCGGCCTCGAGACGGTCTGGCTGAAAATCGCGGGCCAGCATAGAACCTGAAATATCGAGCGACAGCACGATGTCGATACCTTGTGTGGAGATTTCCTTTTCAGACAAGGCGCTCTGTGGTCTGGCAAGTGCGAAGACGATGCCGGTGAATGCCAGCAAGGACAGTAGCGGAAGCCAGCGGAATAACTTTACTTTTAAACTGGTCGGCTGCGTCAGCACACCGCCATGTTGCGGAATATTAAAGGAAGCGTAAAAAGAATTCCGTTTATAATAAAACCAGTATGCCCACAACGGCAACAGCAGCAATAACCAGAAGTATTGCGGCTGCGCGAATGTATATGGAAAAATTCCGGTCATTTATTTTTTCTTTTCTCCGTTTTTACCGGGTTCTGTTTCTATCTGTTTTGTTTTTTCGATGAAATCTCGCGTCACCTCAAACGATTGTTCATTCTCCGACATGCCCGGCATGGCTTTGGCGAATTTTACGAAGTCACTGAGGACCAGCATATCGTTCAGGTCTTTCTTGAGCGATTGCTTGATGATACCTTTGTGCAGTGCCTGCATCAGTTCTTCCGTTGTTTGTTCCATTGCCGGAATTTTGTAACGAAGCTCTATGTAGGTTCTGGCAATATCCGTCAGTCGCGAATAGTAGGATTTCACATCTCCGGTCTGCCACAATTTATCCTGTTTGAGTTTATCCAGTTCTTTGATTGCCCACACATGCGGCGGCAGCAGATATTTTTCATCCGGCGGCGACTGTTGTTTGTTTTTCCTGCGTTTCCACCACCAGATAATGGCCGCAATAGCCGCTATCAGCAGCAAACCACCCAGCAGATACGGCAATATCTCGCGGAATGTATATGGGATTTTCAACGGTTCCTTAATCGGCTTGATATCTTTGGTGGTATCAATTTTGACGCCTGCCACATGCACCTTGATAGGTTCCGTCCACAAAGTATCGGTCGTGCTTCCGCTGCTGACCAGAAACGGAACAGCAGGAATATACACCTGTCCGGTATCAAACACAATCATATTTACCAGCTGGTGGTACTCCGACTGATTGCCATTTTTTACGGTATCAATCGATGTGTAATTGGCCACCTCCACAGATGCGGTCAGGGAATCTTTCCATGCCGGAAAGGCGACCTTCACATTCCGTGCGGCAGACACAAAAAAATCTACCGGCACCCAGTCGCCGATCTGATATTCCTTCTCTTTAGTGGTGGCAGACACCGACTGTGCGGCAGCGTCAAAAGCAGCCAGCATGAATACGATGAAAGCCGACATACGACACCATCTGCTGCATTTCTCAGCAACATGAACAAGATGATATTTCAGATGGTATCGCATGAATCAGGCACGTTTTTTAAAGAAATTCATCAGAATATGAACATACGACTGCGATGTTTTTATCTGCAACTGATCGGCATTCGCTTTCCGGAAGCTGCGTCCGAAATTCTTTTCATAAAAGTCGGAACGCTGTGCATACACTTCTCTCGTCGTTTTGTCGGAAGTATCCACCCAGCGCTGTTCACCGGTTTCCACATCCCGGACTTGTAACAATCCCACATCCGGCAATTCGGCATCCAGTTGGTCGTTGATTTTTATACCAATTACGTCGTGGCGTCTGGCGGCATGCCGCAGTTCCTGCTCATAATTTTCGTCTATAAAATCGGATATTACAAATGCGATGCATTTTCTCTTCACCATATTCTGAAAGCTCTGCAAGGCCATGGAAATGTTGGTTTGCGGATGCTGTGGTTCAAAGTTGAGAATCTCGCGGATGATGCGAAGCACATGTGATTTTCCTTTTTTAGGGGGAATAAACATTTCCACTTTATCACTGAAAAACAACACCCCGACTTTATCATTGTTCTGGATGGCCGAAAAGGCGAGCACACCGGCAATTTCGGATATCAGTTCATTTTTGAGCTGCTGCTGCGAGCCGATATAAGACGACTTGCTCACATCAATGAGCAGCATGATGGTCAGTTCGCGTTCTTCCTCAAAAATTTTCACATATGGATGTTGCAGACGGGCCGTCACATTCCAGTCGATATTGCGGATGTCATCGCCGTACTGATATTCGCGCACTTCGCTGAAGGACATACCTCTGCCTTTGAAGGCGGAATGATATTCGCCTGAAAAGATATGATTGGTTAAGCCTTTCGTCTTAATTTCAATCTTCCTGACTTTCTTCAGCAATTCGCTTACTTCCATTGTTTTGTTTAGAGATGAAGGAAACAGATACAAACGATGAGCGTGACTCAAATGAGAGGGTGCGGGAGCCTGGCACCGCTATGGAACTTCCACCTTATTGAGAATCGTGTCGATGATGTGTTCCTGCGTGATATTTTCGGCTTCTGCCTCGTAGGTAATGCCCACGCGGTGACGCAATACATCGTGCGCTACGGCACGAACGTCTTCCGGTATTACATAACCGCGGCGTTTGATGAAGGCGTAGGCTTTGCTGGCAAAGGCAAGGCTGATGCTGGCGCGCGGAGATCCTCCGTAGCTGAGCAGGTGCTTCAGGTTGTCTATTTTATATCTTTCCGGTTCGCGGGTAGCGAAGATGATATCGAGAATGTATTTTTCAATTTTCTCATCCATGTACACCTGTCTCACCGTATCGCGGGCCTGCAGGATAGTTTGCGGAGACACCACCGGTCGTATGCCGGAAGCGCCACCTGCCACATTCTGCCGCATAATCTGACGTTCCTCTTCAAATTCAGGATAAGTAATTTTCACCTTCAGCATAAAACGGTCCACCTGTGCTTCCGGCAAGTTGTAAGTACCTTCCTGCTCAATCGGGTTCATGGTGGCCATTACCAGAAAAGGCTCTTCGAGTTTATACGTTGTATCTCCCAGTGTTACATGGCGTTCCTGCATGGCCTGCAGCAATGCACTCTGCACTTTTGCCGGGGCACGGTTGATTTCATCGGCAAGGATAAAGTTGGAGAATACAGGTCCTTTTTTCACTTCAAAATTCCCTTTTGCCTGATTGTATATCATGGTACCGAGAATATCAGCGGGCAACAAATCGGGCGTAAACTGAATACGGCTGAATCGGGTGTCAATGGCATCAGACAGTGATTTTATGGCTAATGTCTTTGCCAGTCCGGGCACTCCTTCCAGCAGAATATGCCCTTGTGACAGCAAGGCAATCATCAGTCGCTCGAGCATATATTTCTGACCGACGATAGATTTTCCTATTTCAAGATTCAGCAAATCCAGAAAGGCGCTATCCTGCTGTATCTTTTCGTTCAATGCTTTTATGTCAATAGATTCCATAGGCAAATATTAAGGATTTAACTTATGGCAAAAATAAAACCATTGCGTGCACAACACTGCGTGTCTGTGTTAAAAAATGTTAGCTATTAACGTAAATTACGTATTGAGAACCTATCTAAATAGCCTGAAAAAGGCGGGCCTGCACAAAGTGCAGGCCCGCAGGTATTATGGTATCATCGCAGTTAAAATTTCTTCGGCTTTTCGCCTTTTCCTTTTTGCCAGTTGGACTGATATACCAGTCCGACGCCGATGATATCTCTGAACTGAAGTTTGGAGGTTTTGATATTCGGATCATCTGTA
>JADLAH010000299.1 GCA_020848315.1 Chitinophagales bacterium
TAACTTACGATGGACTGAACTACGTAGAAGGGGCTATCGCTTTTACAGACATTAATGTACAGTCAGAATATGGCAACCTGCTGTTTCGTCGCGATAAGATAGAAAGCATGGATGTGTCCGTGATTGAAGAAGTAACCGCAGGAACAGACGGCAGCTTCAAGCTGAAAGCAAATTACCATATCTCCGGCAATGACAGCAAAGGCTGGGTGAATACCGGCGTAAAAGTAAAACCGGGCGATAAGTTTACCATCACTGCATCCGGAAAAATTATTCTGAAAAGCCTTTCCGGAGGCGCTTATAATCCGGATGGATATGTAAGCGGCACCAAAGATGCGGCTTACACGGATGATATGAGCCCTAAATATGGCGCAGTAGTGTACAGAATCGGAGAATGGGGAAGTGTGTTGCAGGCCGGTACTAAATTTGAAGGCGAAGCGACAGAAGAAGGGATGATTTATATTTCCATATACGAAACGGTTTTTGATAAAACCAATTCCGGAACGTATTCTGTGAAAGTAGTTAAGAAATAGTTCGATAAATTCTGGCGAATAAAACGGGTGGGGCAATGGTCCCACCCGTTTTTATTTTGTGTTATTTGGCACTCAATAAGAATTGCTCGAAAAACCACATGGCATGCCGGAAACTTTTCAGGCTCACCCGTTCGTCGATGCCGTGGAAACCTATCGGATCTTCCATCGGACTGAACTTGATAATATTGTCAGAAATATTATAAAAATATCTGGAGTCCGTAGCGCCAATCAGCAGGAATGGCGTACTGAGCACACTGTCGTAGCTGCTTTTGATGATGCTGTCTACCCGTTTAAATCCGATGCCATCCGCAGACGCTGTCGGAGAGCCTTCGATAATGCGGTCGTTTTTTACTTTTATAATTACACGCGGGTCGTTGATGATTTCTTTTACCTTGCGGATAATAAATACACCCGAGTCGCCCGGCAGCAAACGAAAATTGACCGTCGCGGTGGCGAGTGTCGGAATCACATTATCCTTCACACCACTGTGCAGGATAGTCGGAACGGCAGTAGTGCGTATCATGGCATTTCCGCTGCCGCTTTTTTCATAGTTTTTTACAATCAGTGATTGGAAAATATCGGGATTGGCCATCGCCATATTATTCGGGAATTTCATCGAAGGACCGAGATAAGAAATGAAGTCTTTGGTCGCTTCCACAAAACGCGCTTCGAATGGCGTGGAACGCAGCCGGACGATGGCTTTGGTGAGAATATCCAATGCCGTTTCCGCTTCCGGCATGGAGGAATGTCCGCCGCTTTTGCTGACCGATAACTCCAGTGTCATATATCCTTTTTCCGCGGTAGCAATCAGCGCGATGGGCTGTGACATGCCCGGTACTTTTTCCCTGGTGACAAATCCACCCTCGTCGATGATGATGTCTGCCTTGATATTCCGCGTCTGAAAGAGTGCGGCAATCTGAACAGCTCCTTGCTGTCCGCTGAGTTCCTCATCGTGGCCAAAAATAAAATAGACGGTTCTTTCCGGCTGATAACCGGAGCGCAACAATTTCTCCGCAGATTCCATGATGGAAATGAGATTGATTTTGTCATCCGTAGTGCCGCGCCCCCAGATGTAATCATCTTTTATGGTGCCGGCAAAAGGATCTACCGTCCACATCTTTTCCGTGCCTTCTTCAATGGGCACCACATCCTGATGTGCCATTAAAATAAAGGGTTTCAACGATGGATTCTTGCCTTTCCATTCATACACAAGGCTATAGCCGCCCACAATTTCCCGCGATAATTGCAGATGTACAAGCGGATAGGTTTTTTCCAGAAATTGCCGGAACTGTATAAACGGAATGGAATCCCAACGTGAAGTATCTCCGAAGGAGATAGTCTTATATCGGATGGCTTCCTGAAAATGCAGTAGCGCGCTGTCGGAAAGCGCCGGCGCCGGTAAAGCATTTATCTTACTTTGCTTGTCAGGCGCTGTCATCGTTCGGAATGCCAGATAGCCTGAAAATACAATCAGCGCGATTATTAGTAATGACAGGGTTTTCTTGAACATCAGAGAGAATTAAAAACCTTTGAGTAATGCTCTTTTTATCTGCGGATCTTTAGGTCTGCTGCCCAGATACATGCTGTAGATGGATTGCGCAAAGAGCCGTCCGTTTTTATTATGGTAAATTTCTGCTTCGTTTTTATAGAGTTTTAATTCTCCATCCGAAGTGACGTAGATGTCAATATTATCCTTGTAGTGCACGCCGGATTGTTCTATCACCCGTCTTAAATCTTCAATCAGGTCGTATTGCTTTTTGTACAATTCTCCGAGACTGTCTTTCATGCCGCTCTGAATGTTTTCACTCACCACCTTTGAGGTAGCCAGCGGTGTGGTGATATACATGCGCAGACTGCGTTCTATATCGCTGCTGATACCGTCTTCCGCAGAGGTGACAGGCCTGGCCGCATATAAGGCGATCACGTATGTTTGTATGAAAAACTTGGAGCGTATGGCCGCCCCGTTGAGATACAGCGGTGTTTCATTCAGTTGAATGCTGTCCGGAAGTTCAATGCCTGCAAGTTTCATGGTTGTATTTATTATTTTTGTTTGTGTTCGGATATCCCTTTGTTGAAACACTCCCGGCAGCGCGGTTCGTAGCTTTCTTTTTCGCCCAGCAGCACTTTGCTGTCACCTTCCACCAGACGATAGGAATGATTGGCTAAAGCACCGCAGCGCACGCAGATGGCATGTACTTTGGTGATGTATTCCGCTTTTGCCAGCAGTGCCGGGATAGGTCCAAACGGTCTGCCCATAAAATCCATATCCAGTCCGGCGATAATTACCCGTACGCCCTTTTCTGCCAGCCGGTCGCATACTTCCGGTAGGCCGTCGTCAAAAAACTGTGCCTCGTCAATACCGACCACCTGTACGTCGCTGGACAGTAAGAGGATATTCTGTGAACTGCTCACCGGCGTGCTCATAATGGAATTCGCATCGTGCGATACCACTTCTGATTCATGGTAGCGCGTATCAATCATCGGCTTGAAAATTTCTACTTTCAGGTTTGCAATCTTAGCCCTTTTCAGCCGTCGGATCAGTTCTTCCGTTTTTCCCGAAAACATGGAGCCGCATACCACTTCAATCCAACCTGTTTTAGAGTTATTAACATTTGGTTCTAAAAACATTTATCAAATTTGAGATTTACCTTATAATTTCACCTCAAATTACTAAAACGAATGGAAATAAGAAACGCTTTGCAGAAAATTGAGAACTATTTAACGGTAGTTTCCAATTTAAACAGAACCATTTTGTCGGAAGGAACCATGTCGAGAGATGAATTGCTGCTGATGAAGAAATACTTGTACACCAGCATCGATCGGATTGAAGATATTGAAAGAGCACTGACGATGGAAAGTCAGGATGAACAAAGTTTTGAACCCAATGAAAATATAGTGGCGGAAATGGTGCAGCCATCTTTGCCGAAGCCGGAAATCGTGCAGGTCGCATCTTCCAAGGAAGAAGCCGTATTGCCTGTAGTAACAGATATGGAGTCAGCATTGGAGCAAATCGAAGAAATGGTGGAGGAAACACCCTTAATGGCAGTACAGCAGGAAGCGGAAGAAGTGGAGCAGGAGATAGTGGCTGAGGAAGTTCCGGAAAGCGCGGGACAGTTTGCACAAGCTATCATTACAGAAGATTTTGTGGTGGATGAAATAACGGAGGAATCTGTAGAAGAAATACCACCTGTGCTTGCAGCAACTTCGGAAGAAACACCGGAAGTAGAAATAGTAACGCCGGTAGTTGATATGCCT
This sequence comes from Chitinophagales bacterium, assembly GCA_020848315.1. GTDB lineage: Bacteria > Bacteroidota > Bacteroidia > Chitinophagales > JADIYW01 > JADJSS01. The sequence goes on from JADLAH010000299.1 coordinate 3,786, forward strand.
TTGGTGGCACAGGAACCTGCTGCAGCGCCAATGGTTGCCGTAGTGGAAGAGAAAGTGGAAACGCCTGTTTTTGCACACCTCGCTGCGCAAAAATCTGCTTCACTGGCTGATGAACTTGTGGTGTCAAAGAAAGAGGAAACTACCTTGCTGAATAAGTTTGAGCAGCAACCACAGCCGCAGTTATTCCAACTGTTTGATGATGGCAAAGAGGAATTGCACGAAACTTTTACGGCTCCGTCGAGCAATGCTTTTGAGCTGCCTAAGTCAGCAGGAACACCTGCATTTACTGCATACGAGCAGGAAAATGAAACCGTGTTGGTGGCAGAAAAAGAAGAACATCCGACACCGACTCCGGCCTTAACACCGTCTTCCCTGAATGAAGTGTTCAAGCCGCAAACGCTGATGGAGAATGTGAACTCTAAAATGAGTAAGACGCTCAGCGAATCTATTGCGCTGAACGATAAATTCATCTTTGTGCGCGAGTTGTTCGGCAATCAGTTTGCAGAATATGAAAACGGATTAAAACAACTGGATGCACTCACCAGCTATGAAACTGCCGAGCAATATTGCCAGCAATACTTCTGGAATAAATACAACTGGGATGCGAAGGCATCTGCCGTAGAGCGTTTCAAACAGTTGCTGCA
>JADLAH010000300.1 GCA_020848315.1 Chitinophagales bacterium
CTTTCATCCGGTATTTCCGCTTCTCAATTTCTTTTTGTCCTGTATTGTACACCACCACCACGGAAGTCAGAAAACCGATAAAGGACAACAAGATAAGATTGGCCAGAAACTTGTATTTTTCATTGGATTGAAACACCTGCTTTTCATAATAGAAAAACACCAGGAAAGTAATCAGCCATAAAGTGACAAACACCATATACCAGCCATTGGCGAAATCATACAGGAAATAACTGATAACTGCACCCGTCACTGAAAACACAAGTGCATAGGGCAGCATTTTCTCATCATACCCCAGTTCATACGTCCACTTAATGAGATACAACAAACTGGAAAAACCCAGTCCGAAGATGATGAGTCCGACAAATGTATATCTATCGAGGGAATTGACTGCATAGAAATTAAAGCTGATGACAGAGTTCTGAATAACGCTGTGCATGACATACAACAACACATAAAATAAAGTCACCGGCAACAGCAACAACCAGTATTTCCGAGCGTTTGCAACCGGATGTACGGGCGCATACCGCAGGAGCGACACCGCCCATGAAAACAAGAGCACCCGAATAAAAAGAACACCTAATGAATCGGCAAGATACGAGGAGGCAAATAGATTGGAAGAAAACAATAACGATGCTCTCGTAATCGAAAAGATGCCTACAAAGTTCACCAGCACATCCGTTCCTATAACGACGACGACAATCAGCGCCAGCGCGAGTCTGCTTTTCCCTTGTAGCAGCAACTTGCGCAACAACTGAAAGACCGCCCAGAACAACACGACCAGTCCTATCAACTCCAGTACAATGATATACGGATTGTACAAGCCGTGAATATTATCCTTCACACGCACCGAGAACAAAAGCTTATTTTCTATGTCTGTAACAGCCGTAGTTCTGGCGGTTTCTTTGCTGGAAATAATAAAATACTGCAACAAAGGATGATTCCATACAAATCCGTTTTTCAGAAACTGATTATTGCCCGAATACTGATTGTACACAGGTATCAACGCATACACATTTACACGGCCATCCGCAGACTCCTGATGCAATACCTGATAAAACCCATTGTCTTCTTTTATAAACCGGATATCATGTTCCGACAGTTTGTCGATATTATTGGGAATAAAGGTATTGGAAGACCAGTAAGTCAGTTTATTATCCTTGTAGATATAATAGTACACGGATGGATCCGCCTCGAGTTTCCTCAGCAGACTCCGGACCTCCACATAATTATCAGACTGCCTGATTAATCCGGGGTGATTGATAATTTTGCGTGCCTTTCGTTCACTGGCGTGCAGCCGTTTTTCAATGATTTTTTTCGCGCGGTTCACGTCGGGCGTGCGCACCTGCACTGCATCCACCACCAGACAGACAGACAGCAACAGCAGACCGCAACATGCAGCCAGCCATACGCTATATTTCTGTATAAACTTCAAGGTTTATTTTTTCAGGGACGCCTTTGCCAGATTCCAAATTTCATCGAGTTCCGCCAGCGTCATATCCTGCATATTTCGTCCCTGTTCCATCAAATATTGTTCCATCCATTGGAAGCGGCTCATGAATTTGGCATTCGTTTTATCCAATGCCCTTTCCGCGTCGACCTCAATAAAACGGGAATAATTCACCAATGCGAACAAGACATCTCCGAATTCCAATTCCGTTGCTTCCGCATCTCCGGAGGCAACGGCTTCTTTCAGCTCCGACATTTCTTCCTGCACTTTCTCCCACACCTGCGAGGCTTCTTCCCAATCGAAACCGACATGCTTCACCTTATCCTGTATCCGCTGCGCCTTGGTGATGGGCGGCAAGGAACGCGGCACACCTTCGAGCACCGATTTCTTGCCCTCTTTCAGCTTCAGCTTTTCCCAGTTGCGTTTCACCTCTTCCTCATCTGCCACCTGTACCTTCTCTCCCGTTTCCGCGTCTCCATAGATATGCGGGTGGCGAAAAATCAGTTTTTCACACACGCCATTTAAAACATCCGAGACATCAAACTGTTGTTGTTCTGACGCTATTTTACTGTAAAAGACCAGATGCAGAAACAAATCCCCGAGCTCTTCCTTTACCGACTTCCAGTCTTCCTGAATAATAGCATCCGACAATTCATAAGTCTCTTCCACCGTCAACTTACGCAATGTCTGGATGGTCTGCTTTCTGTCCCACGGACATTTTTCCCGCAAATCATCCATTACACCCAAAAGGCGTTCAAATGCGACCAGACGCGCATCTCTTTTATCAGCTATATTTTCCGTAGTCATTTCAGGCTAAAATTACGGAATATCGGGCATATAATGGCACTAAATAGCAACCAACGGCGGAAGAAGGGGCTATTTCTGAAACAGCACATTCCCCTGAATAACGGCTGAAATCGGGTATCACATCGCATGAATACGGCAACAATTCCGTACTTTTACTGTTAGAAAAACATGAATATCAGGCAAAAGCTGGACTACAGGAATATGCACCCTTTCACACAGGGAATCATCGCTATGTCCGGCAGCATATTCATCGCACTAATCTGTCTGATGTGTCAGCGAAAAGGCATGCTGGTATGGAATCTGCTCACGGCTCCGGTCTTGTTTTATTGTATTTACAATCCTGTGCTCGGTATTCTCAGGCATGAAAAAAAACTGCGTTATACCGGCTTTTCCGTGCTGACATTAGTACTTATTTTTATGTTCACGCTATTTACCGGAAATCTGCTATCCATATATTCCTATGCAGAAAGCATTGAACTGCATTCCATCACCGTGTTGCTGGTTTTATTTTTCCTGCTGTTGCATTTTCTATCATTTGTGTACCAGCAGATTCTCCTTTTCCTGGAACAACTCGACGATTGAAAGATATAAATTTTTGTTAATCAGTTTATTCTACGTCTGAATCGGCGTATCTTTGTCAAATGGGAAGAGCGACCATACGCAATATCATCTTACTGGCATTCATCTCACTGGCCGGCATCATCACTACGCAGATTTACTGGGTGAAGAAGGCTTTGGATTTGCGGGAACAACAATTTGACCACAGAGCCTATATCGCCCTGAAGAGCGTGGCAGACCGCTTACTACAAGACACCAAACACCGCGTGCAGCTCGACGGCATCAACCGGAAAGCATCAAACTACTATACGCTCGATTTCAGCTCGCCGGTGAACGTAACCATGCTCGAAAACTACCTGATTATCGAATCAAAAAATCAGGATTTAAATACCGACTTCGAATACGGAATTTTTGAGTGTACCACCGACTCATTTTACTACGGACGTTTTATCAATATCCAGAACATAGGCAATATTGAGCGTCTGAAAATAAAAGCCAAGCCTTCCGAAAATTACTACATCGGTGTATTGTTTCCGAAAAAGGGAAATTACCTGCAGGATGACCTCAAGCTCTTAATTTTCTTTTCGGTCGTACTGCTCGTGGTGATTGGCTTTTTCACCTACACCATTCTCATCATCCTCAAGCAGAAGAAACTGAGTGAAATCAAGAATGACTTCGTCAACAATATGACGCACGAATTTAAAACACCTATTTCCACCATCGCGCTGGCCAGCAATGTACTGATGCGTGACGACATCATACAGCAGCCAGAAAAGCTGAAACACTACGCGACCATTATTCAGGAAGAAAACAAACGCCTGAAAAGCCAGGTGGAATCGGTATTGCAGGTATCGCAAATAGAATCGCAGAAACTGCAACTCAACCTGACAACAGTGGATGTGCATGCACTACTGGAAAAAGTTATTAAGAATTTCGAACCGAGATTGGCTGAAATCGACGGACACATTACACTCAGTCTGCATGCTGCCCGGCATTTCATACTCGCAGATGAAGTGCACCTGACCAATATCTTCTACAATCTGCTGGACAACGCTATCAAGTACTGCGACAAGGTTCCGGACATACAGGTGAGTACGCTCAACAAACACAAAGGCATAGAAATATCGGTGAAAGACAATGGCAAAGGCATCAGCCGCGACGCGCACAAAATGATTTTCCAAAAATTCTTCCGTGTGCCGAGCGGCAACCTCCACGATGTAAAAGGTTTCGGACTGGGCTTGTTTTATGTTAAAAATATGATGAAATTGCACAAAGGGAAGATCGCATTGCACAGCGTACCGAATACCGGCAGCACCTTCACCTTATGGTTTCAGACTAAAAAAGAAAAATAGCTATGGAGAAGAAAGTGAAAATTTTACTGGCTGAAGACGATCCGAATCTGGGATTTGTAATTACGGACAACCTGTCTGACAAAGGCTATGCGGTAACACATTGTGTGAACGGACTCGACGCTGAACGAGCTATATTTAAAGAATCATTCGACCTTTATCTTTTCGATGTGATGATGCCGAAAAAAGACGGTTTCACACTGGCACAGGAAGTACGCGACAAAAAAGACGAGACCCCGATTATCTTTATCACTGCGCGCGAGATGCAGGAAGACAAGCTGAAAGGCTTCACAGTGGGCGGGGATGATTACATCACTAAACCATTCAACTTCGATGAGCTGATTATGCGCATTGAGGCTATTTTGAAACGCACACGGCCGAGTGCACCGGAGCAGAAAGAATTCCATCTGGGACAATATTTCCTGAAAGTAGATGAACTCAAACTGATTAAAGGCGAAGAGGTGACTTCATTAACCAAAAAAGAAGCCGCATTACTGGAATATCTCGCACGCCACGCCAACCAACCGGTAAAACGTGAAGATATGCTGGTAAAAATATGGAAAGACGACAGCTATTTTGCCGGCAGAAGCATGGATGTATACATCACCAAACTGCGCAAATACCTGAAGGATGATCCATCCATCGAAATACAGAACGTGCACGGCGTCGGCTTCAAACTGCTGCTGAAATAAATACTATTCTTTTACCACCTTTTTCTTATCAAAGGCGAAAGAAATATTCACATAAAAATTGCGTCCTCTGCGCGGAATATTATTCCAGTCGGAGAAAGTAGAATAGTACGTATCCGCGATATTCTCCACGCCCGCGCGGAGATACAGCCTATGATCTTCGATGAAGAACATGTAACCTGCAGAGAAATTCAGAACGGCATAAGCCGGTGTGAGGTCTTCGCCATAGGCTTTGCTGTAAGCTTTCTGCTTGGCTGCTCCGTCCACCGCCAGTTCCAGTTCCAGTGATTTAATACGATATGCAAGGCTCATTCTGAAACTGAATGGCCGTATCAGCGGCAGGTTCTGACGTTGCTTATCCTGTCCGTAGCTATAGGTAAGCGCCGCCTTGGTTTTCCAGGATGGATGTGGTTTGTATTCAACCGACCACTCGGCATTCACCATATTCACGGCGCTCAGCGATTTGTATTCGCGCACACCGCTCGCACCGATAGTCATAGGCAACACATCCGGATTAGGAATACCGATGATATAGTTCAGGATATGAAAATAGGAAACGGTAGCCTGTGTTTTCAGTTTGGAAATCTTATAGGTAATACCGGCTTCCGCTTCTATGGATTGCTCATTTTTTAAGTTGGGATTCCCGATATAGTCATATCTGTCAAAGCTGTTAAAAAGATAGAAACCGTATCCTTCCGATACAGACGGCGCACGCTGTCCGTATCCTGCGGCGACATTATATTCCATATTTTTCCGGCGATACGTATAAGATGTATTGGCGCCGAGCACTACTCTGTTCTTTCCGGCGTTCATCTCCGGATAAAAAATGCGCAGACTATTCAATCCGAAATCATCCGCTACGGTATTTCTGTGAAAACCGGCACTGGCGGAATACTGCAGAATATGTTGTTGATTCCATGTAATTCTGTCCTGTGCAAATACACCTGCATAAGTAGTTCTGACATCCGGCCAGGTATACATGAACATAATCTGCTCTGCCGTATCTTTCGGATACATGGTCATCTCGGCTTTCGACTGATTGTAATAAGCATTCAGATTGAAGGTCATATCGTGTCTGCCTTTTTCCGCTTTTATTTTACTATACATACCGTAAGTGCTGGTCCAGCCGGGCATATCCATATGAATCGGAACAACCGGTCGTTTCGTATCATCCATTTCATGTAATACGTTATTGTAATACAGTTTGGTTTCCCACGAACGCAGCACCGGCGCGATATTCTCCACCAGATGCTGAACGGAGGCAATGGCAGCACGTGCACGCGACACATCCATCGGCAATGCCGGATACCCGACATCTTTTGCCCTGTCGAAAATCACCGAAGCGACCATAGTATTATTGTCATTCAGTTTCCAACCCAATGTAGAAGACAGGTTGTATTTGGTGTATTGTGAAAATGGTACTGTAATTCTTTTACCGGCTTTATAATTTCCTGCATCGCGGTACATAAAATCCACTGCGGCAAAGAAACGCGAATGGATATACTTCACAGCGGCACCTGCCGTAAACAAATTGGCATTCGACTCATAGCCCATATCTACAGAGCCACTCCAGCCCGGATTGCAGAAATCGTGTTTGGTGCGACTCAGGTCGATAGCGCCACCAATAGTAGGTCCGTATTCCGCGCCCTGCTGCCCCGAAGAAACGCTGATTTCCGACAAGTTGGATACATCAACATACGAAGTGATGGGATCCATTTTATCGGTGCATGCGCCAAATATGTGCATTCCATCGATGGTAACATTCAAGCGCTCGGAAGACATGCTGTTCACCATTGGCTCCCATGCATAGTTGCCGCGTTTCACCATACTTACACGGGAAGTTTGCTCCAGATATTCTTCCAGTGTCGATAAGGGTTTCGACTGTTTGTTATAATTAATAAGAGGTTTACTGCTAACAACCACTTCCCCGAGTTTTACACTGAAAAGAGAATCCGGCAGCGTATCCTGTGCTCCGGCAAATCCCGCTGACAGCAGGCATATCCAAAGCATAATTCCTATGCGTCTCATAAGACTAAGATTAAAAGAAGGTCAGCATGCGGGTATAATTCTCTTCTTTCTGATGCATGCTGACACTTCTTATTAAAGATTAAAATTCCACTTCCAGGAACAGGCTGCTCGCCTCATTCTCTTCGGTTACGGCTTCGCCTTTCAGCACATCGCTGTCCGCATTTTTAAGCATCATGTTGATTTTCCAGTAACCAGTCATAGTCAACGACAATTTGCCGTGATACAGGCTGTCTGCTGATTGATAGCTCAGATTTTCATTATTCGGAGAACCGTGATTTCCCATGCTTGGCATACGCGGATCGATATCAATCGCAAAGTTTTTCACTACCGGAAATGACATCTTGTTCTCCATCGTAAATAAGCCAACTTTAAAATCATTTACTGCCACCTGCGGTGTTTCCGGTGATACGAGCGCGATGATATATTTTTTGGAATCTGTCCCCGTAACAACAGTCACGCGTTTTCTGGTAGAATTAGGCACTGCCACGGTATCTTCTACTGTAAATGAATTCCCGCCGGTTTGATATTTCAGTTGCAAAGTCCAGCGTTCACTTGCATTTTCAGGCATCTGAAATACCAGATATCCTTTATACAATGTTTCTTTTCCGGCAACTTTCTGCACCTGTGATTTCGGGCATGCATGTGTCATTGACATCATGTGCATGAGTGGCATCCAATCAAATGCGGCATCTTTAGCGTATTCGCTGGTGGCATTATCTCTGATGCGCAGATACACATCGTTATAGCCGAGTTGCAAAGCACCGGATGTAGTATAAATTTCCACCGTGTTGGTATCATTGGCCATTTCCTGTACTTTTTTCAGTCCGGCCGTTTCGCTCACAGGCGTTGTTTCTTCTTTTTTACAAGCGTAAGTAAATATGCTTACTATGGCTACTGCCATTACAATGATTCTTTTCATGAGTTTGAGTTAATTGGTAATAATAAATAATCGACCACCGGCAACATATCGTGTCACATACCGGTAACTGCCGTCACAAAGACAGCGGATGATGTAATATTATACCAATAAGACAGGCGGATGAAAACACTCGGATGAGTAGCCATTGATATGCATATCTTTTTGAACAGGAATTTTCAACTGTTCACTGATGCAGATGGTGCAGGAAAAATCAAAAACAGGCAACACCTGTGAGAACATGGCAATGATTTCTACCGGAGCCAGTGATTTGGAAGAAGAACTTCCGGAAGCGGTATCATCAAAAACGCCTTTGAGATTTTCTTTCAGGTGACATTTACCATTACACTTTTTTTCCGGCGCCATTTTATTGATACAAAGCACTTTTGAAATGTAATCGTAATTAATCGCATACTCCAATACAGGAACCACCGGTCGTACGACCATCAGGATTGCCAGTATGAGTACACCTAATTTCACGCTGTAAAAGTAGTATTATCGTTTATCATTTATTATGACAAAAATCAGTCGACAGAAAGAAAACAATTTATTAACAAAGCACCACTATTCCTGTCCTTTGTTGGCCAGCAGATACAGTACGGCCATGCGCACTGCCACCCCGTTTTCCACCTGATCCAGGATGATGGAATGCTCACTGTCGGCCACATCACTGGTCAGTTCGACACCTCTGTTAATCGGACCGGGATGCATGATAACAATCTCCTTATCCAGTTTTTCCAACCGTTCGCGATTCACCCCGAAATACAGTGCGTATTCGCGGAGCGACGGAAAATACTTGGTATTCTGGCGTTCCAGTTGTATGCGCAGTACATTGGCGACATCGCACCATTGCAGTGCTTCATCGACGTTGTGAATCACATGCACACCGAGTTGCTGAATATATTTCGGGATAAGCGTCGGCGGTCCGCAAAGCGTCACTTCCGCGCCTAATTTTTTAAGACAATATATATTGGACAAAGCCACTCTGGAGTGCATGATATCGCCGACAATGGCAATCTTTTTCCCTTTCAGGTCTCCGAGTTTTTCCTGCATGGAATAGGCATCCAGCAAAGCTTGTGTCGGATGCTCGTGGGTACCGTCACCGGCATTCACGATAGAGGCATCAATGCGCTCTGACAAGTAGTGAGCAGCGCCCGGACTCGCGTGACGCATCACGATCATGTCCACTTTCATCGACAGAATATTATTTACCGTATCCAGCAAAGTTTCACCTTTCTTCACGGAAGACGAGGATGAGCTGA
>JADLAH010000301.1 GCA_020848315.1 Chitinophagales bacterium
TACACAATTGCCAAAATGTCAGATTCTCTCATGATTAAGTAATCTACACCGTCGATGTTGATTTCGGTGCCGCTGTATTTACCGTAGAGTACAGTATCGCCTACTTTCACAGTTGTCGGCTCGTCTTTTTTACCGGGACCTACCGCTACCACTTCGCCTCTTTGCGGCTTTTCTTTAGCTGAATCCGGGATAATGATACCTGATTTTGTTTTTGTTTCAGCTTCTGCAGCTTTCACCACTACTCTGTCTGCCAGTGGCTGGATGTTTACTTTACTCTTTGCCATAATTATGATTCGTTTTGTTGTTTAAAAATTGTGTCTAATGACAATCGATTTCCGTGCCATTCCCGAAAAATGGTCAAAATGGCAAAAATGAATGAAAAAATTTCAGACTATCTATTGCAGCAACAGCTTTTCGACAGCGGCAGTGCCGTTTTTTTCGTCGGTGAGCCGGACGATATAGCAACCTTTTGTCATTCCCAGAGAGCGGGTTGACACCGGTTCGCCGGAAAACCGTCCCTGATAAATCAACCGCCCGGTCAGGTCTTCTATCGTAAGCTGCTGACCGATGAAGGCCTGTACACCTTGCAGATAAAATTCATCCCAGGCCGGATTGGGATACACGACCAGCGGCTTCAACTGCTGCTGCGGACGAATGGCGGTGGGCACACTGTTGCAGCCGAGCTGATGCACAAAATAATTCTTCATGTACCACAACGTGCTGTCGAAGAATGGCTGAACGACATTGCCGAAGAAATCGAGGGAATACGAAGTATGGCCTGCGTCCGGAATAATGTAAAACGGATTGTAAATTCCGAGCTGCTGTGCTTTGGTGTGCAGGATATTGCTGCCGTCCACATACATCAGGGTCGGAATATTATAAGGCCGACCGCGGTTGAAAGGCACTTCCGGATCCCAGATATTATGCACACTCAGAAAACTGGTGGTTTCGTTATCGAGATAGCTTTTGTCGCCGAGTGCGCCGTTGATATTTACGACACCGAAAATATCTTTTCCGAAATCGATGAAATCATAATCACCGAATACGCCGCCGATTTCATCCAACCATCCGCGCCAGCGGTCGCTGAGCATATCCGATTCATCCATATAAACGGTGTGCATGACATTGAACGCGCCGGCACTGGCACCGCACAGAAATATGCGGGTCGTATCTATCCGAAACGGGTTGCTGCTGTCGCGGGCGGAATTATAAAAATAGCGCACCAGTTCTTTGGTATCCTGCACGCCGCGGCCTATGGCCTTCAGCATCAGGTCTTCGAATATCAGCGAGACAAAACTTGGTTCCAAACGGTAGGTGGCAGACGATACCACATAGCCGCATTTGGCAAGTTCATTGCCCATCACTATCTGACTTTCATAATCTTTGGTGCCGGTCCAGTAGGCACCGCCGTGCTGAAATATCACCAGCGGGCGCAGTGCCATGGTGTCATTCTGCGGCTCAAACACATCCATCAGTACATTCTGTACATATCCGCCGGCATTTTTAGCACGATGGTACGTAATATTTTTAGTGGCTTTTACCGAGGTAAAAATCTTCTGCTGAAAGCGTCCGTTTTCGCACTGTGCTCCGGCGGAAAACACGGCACCGATACATAATAGAATGACTATAAAGGGTTTCATTCATGAAAGATACAAAACTTTCGGATATTGTTTGTCATTATTTCAGACAAATGAAACAGGCAGATGCGGCCTATCTTTTGGTGGGAACATACTCTTTGATGCGCTGCAAATCATCGAGCGCCGGCGGATAGATTTGCTTGCGGAAAGAGCTGCCTTTGTCTTTGGGATAGCTGGCATACATCCGCTTAATGCTGACCGCCAAATCGTAGTCGCTGGTTTTCTGCAAGAAATCATAAGGCATATTGAGATAGGTAATGAAGCGGTCAAACTCGTCTTCTTCCAGTTCTATGATATTGTAGTTATTGTAGAGTCGCAATAAATCTTTCAGCACGATACGTTTGGCTTCTTCGGTTTCGAGTTGGGAAGCGAAGCGTTTTTCCTTTTCTTTTTTGCTGATTAATTCATAGAGATAGGAAAGAGGATTCAGCAGTGGACGTGCATCGGGATGCAGGTCGGTGTTTTTCACGCTGAGCTCATTGATAGCCATTCTGATTTGCTGATGCGTGCGGATGGCGTTGATCTGCACTTCGGTAAGTTCTACCGGCACCCGAGGCAAGACAATCTTCACGACATACAATTCTCTCGGCAAGGAGTCTTTCACCATAAACTTGGTGGCTGTATGTCCTTTTTTCAGGATGATGAGCGAGTCCGTGCGGAGCATGGTGGTGGAGAAATAGCCTTCCTTGTCGGCGGAGAATCCCAGTTGCATCCTGCGGTTGGCGATATCTGCATAGGGCACGGGATTGTTGTTTTCATCCACAATACGGGCCTGTATCTGCACAGTGGCATTGTCCGATTGGGCATGCAGCATTACGCTCAGCATGAGTAATAACATCAGTTGTAAATATCGCACACTCAAAAATACCATATTCCGGCATATTACACGGAAAAAA
>JADLAH010000302.1 GCA_020848315.1 Chitinophagales bacterium
GCCGATCTGCCCGAATTTCCGAACTGGCGTCATGCCGGACAGCCGGCCATCACCGTAAAAGGCTTGCCAGTCGTATCGCTGACCTCCTTCGGCGGTATCAACGATGGCAAAACCGACAACGCGCCCGTCCTGAAAAAAGCGATTCAGTCGCTGAACGGACAGCCGGGCATCATCGAGTTGCCGGCAGGCACTTTCCTCTTCAAACAAACCGTGTCCCTGCCGAGCGGTATCATTCTGCGCGGCAAAGGCAGCGATAAAACCACGTATTTATTTAACGGCAATGGCAACGGCGAAATTCTTTCCGTACAGGGAAAACGGGGCACCGCCTCCACACCCATCGTATCGGGCACCACGAAATTCAGCAAATCTATTCAGGTAAAACAGCCTGCAGGATTCGCGCCGGGCGACTGGTGTGTGATTCAACAGCAGGCACCACAACTCCTCTATTCCGATTGGGCGAGAAACACGTTCTTTCAGCTGGTGCAAATCACAGCCATCAACGGAAATACGGTGCAGTTCCACGCTCCGCTCCGCCTCGATTTTCCGCTCAGCAATCAGCCCATCCTCCAGCAAATACAGCCTGTTTCACAAGCCGGCATCGAGAGTATGCATATACAACGGCAGGATGCCACATCGGGACAAACCTCCCATATCCTGTTCAACTTCGCGGTGCAATGTCATGTGAAAGGGGTGGAATTCAGTCAGAGCAATTACGCGCACATCACGCTGCAGAGCAGTTCGTTTAATACCGTTTCGGATAACTATTTCCACGAGGCATTCAACTACGGCAGCGGCGGCAAAGGCTATGGCGTAGTGATGCAGTTCGGCGCGGGCGACAATCTCATTTATAACAATATCTTCCGCAAGCTGCGCCATGCCATGCTGTTGCAGGCGACCGCCAATGGCAATGTGATTGCCTACAACTATTCGTACGAACCCTACTGGCAGCAGAGCTTCTTCCCGACAGATGCGGCCGGCGATATCGTGTTGCACGGCAACTATCCGTATGCCAACTTATTTGAAGGCAATATCGTGCAGAATATCGTGATTGACAACTCGCATGGGATCAACGGACCGGACAATACATTCTTCCGCAACCGCGCGGAAAATTACGGCATCGTGATGAACAATGGCAGCGGTGACAAAATGCACTTCATCGCCAATGAAATCACACACACCGGCTTTCTGAAAGGCTTGTTTACCACCAGCGGCAGCAACACGCTCACCGGAAATATAGTAAAAGGAAAAAGCGGCAGCGGATTCACCGGTGTCACCACCCTGCTCGACGTGAAAATACCTGCAAAGATAGGCGCTCCCTACGCGTATAACGCCTGGAAAAATGAAGCCTATCAGGTGAACGGCAAAAGCATGAAAACCGTTATCGGAAGTACGCCTGTACCACCACCGGTCAATATCAGTAAAACTCCGGTTAAATCCGTGCAAACATCCACTGTATCACCGGCTCCTGCTACACCTGAAGTGAAACCGACGACCACCGTAGTGAAGCCAGCAACGACAGACAACACAACGCCTGTCAAACAAAAGAAAAAACGGAAAATCTGCCAGCGCAAGAAAGCGCGCAACTGATTATTTTTTCAGTTCGAGCAATGCCCGCTGCACCATCTTGTCATCGCGCACTGCCACCTGATAGAAGCCGTTGGTATTCCATTTTCTGCGGGCGATAAATGCCTTGATCCGCATGCTCAGATAAGCACGGGATGCTTCGCTATAGGTGGCCGCGTCTTTGGCTACACCCTGTGCATAGCAATATTGCAGAAACTCCGCATACATCGCAGGTGATACCGCAAAAGAAGTCTGGAATTGTTCAGCAGACTTATAGGCATCCAACTGTGCTTTCTGTTTATCGTAATAAGCGTAGGCAAATTCGCTGAGCAGTCCGCGACCGAAGATTTCATTCACCAGCGGATTGAACATACTCGTATCCAATGGCATGAAAATATCCGGTGTGATGCCGCCGCCGCCATATACGGTACGACCTTTTACCAGCGTTTTGTACACTTGCTTCGTATTGTTTTTAATGCTATCCTGTGAGAACACCTCGCCATCTTTGTAGCGTGTGTTGATATCTTCATAATAGCTTTCCACATTATCGCTGTATGGACGCTGTATGCTTCTGCCGCTTGGCGTGTAGTACTTCGCGATAGTGAGTCGCACGGAACTGCCGTCGCCCAGCGGATATTCCTGCTGCACCAGTCCTTTACCAAAAGTCCTGCGGCCAATCAGCAATCCTCTGTCCCAGTCCTGCACGGCACCTGCAATAATTTCGCTGGCGGAAGCGGAACCTTCGTCAATGAGTACTACGATTTTACCTTCCTCAAACATCCCGGATTTACGGGCTTTTTCATAGGTCTTGGCAAATGTTCTGCCTTCGGTATACACCATGGTTTTATTGCCATCCAGCAACTCATCCAGAATGGAAGTAGCCTGATCCATAAAGCCGCCCGGATTCTGGCGTAAATCCAGGATTAATCCCGTCATCCCGCGACGCGTCAGCGTATCCAGTTTCACCATAAACTCTTCATAGGTAGTTTTGGCAAAACGGTTGATTTTGATGTAGCCGGTTTTTCCATCCAGCATAAATCCGGCATCCACGCTGTACAAAGGAATCTTATCCCGTTTGATGGTGTAGGTTACCTGCTTTTTGGAATTATTTTTCTGCATCGTCACCTTCACCACGCTGCCCTTCGGGCCTTTTAGTTTTTTCATCACCATTTCATTGGTAATCTTGATGCCGGCTGCCAGTGTATCATTGATTTTTATAATCTTATCGCCGGCAGAAACACCGACCTGCTCCGAAGGACCTCCGCTGATAGGTGTCACCACCTGAATAGTATCGTTCACGATGGCGAATTCGATACCGATGCCTTCGAAATTGCCCTCCATAATTTCTGCTTCGTGCGACATCTGAATCGGCGGTAGATAAACACTGTGCGGGTCGAGGTCTTCCAACATTTTTGCGATGGCATCATCATATAGCTTCTGCTGATCTACCGTGTCCACATAGCGCGCGTCAATCAGGCGCAGAATATAATCGAGTTTGGAACTGCCTTCGGTACTGAACACCTTGGAACGGGCAGCATTGCGATCCTGAATTTTATAGCCGAGATACATGCCCGAAGCGAGAATCGCGGCGAACAAAAACGGGTAGAAAGCCTTATTCATATTCATACTGTAAAGGTAGTGGTTTTAATGGTTCTGCTTCTTTTCCTTGTGTGAAATAACGTAAAAATATAGCGAAGGGTTGTTGACTGTGTAAAACAATTCCCACCCGATAGCTTAAAAATTGCTATACTTGCAGCATAAATAATTCTCCTACATGAAGTTTTTCATTGATACAGCCAATCTGGCTCAGATAAAAGAAGCTGCCGACCTCGGTATTCTGGACGGTTGCACGACCAACCCTTCGCTGATGGCGAAAGAAGGCATCACAGGCGACAAGAACGTGTGGAATCACTACAAAAAAATCTGCGAGATTGTGGACGGCGACGTGAGCGCGGAAGTCATTTCCACCGACTACAACGGCATGATTGCGGAAGGCAAAAAGCTGGCTAAACTGCACAAAAATATTGTGGTGAAAGTGCCGATGATTAAAGACGGTATCAAAGCCATCAAATATTTTTCTGACAATGGCATCAAGACCAATTGTACGCTGGTATTTTCTCCGGGACAGGCTATTCTGGCCGCCAAAGCCGGTGCTACTTATCTCAGTCCCTTCATCGGCCGACTGGATGATATCAATATGGATGGCATGGATTTAATCCATCAGATCCGACATATCTACGACAACTATCAGTTCAAAACGCAGATTCTGGCGGCATCCGTGCGCAGCGCGCTGCACATCGTAAAATGCGCGGAAGCCGGCGCCGATGTGGTGACATGCCCGTTGAACTCCATCACCGGACTGTTCTATCATCCGCTGACGGACAAAGGGCTGGCGCAGTTCCTCGCCGACCACGCGAAAGCCAATCAGCAATAAATGAACGCGATGCGATTCCGTCTTTTTTTCATAGGCTTGATAGCCTTATTTATTTGCGGCACAGGCTGCAGAGAGGTGAATAATTCCGGCGGTTATCAGCAAGGCTATGCGGACGGCTTCCGCGACGGAAAAGCGGAAGCAGGAAATAGTACGGTTGCAACCTCAGAGAAATCTGTTATCGCAGACGAACCGCCTGTAGCAGATAACAAGAATGACAACACCTATCAGGATGGCATTCCGCAGAAAGTGCGGCAGGTGCTGGAATATGTAATTAAGAATAACAGTCCGCCGGACAGCTATGTCGGTGGCCGCACCTTCGGCAACTATGAAAAACGGCTGCCGCAATACGATGAAAACGGAAAAAAAATCCGATATCAGGAATGGGATGTCAATCCGAAAATCCCCGGCAAAAACCGCGGCGCTGAGCGCCTGGTGACGGGCAGCGACGGCCGCGCCTGGTATACGGATGACCATTACGAAACCTTCACCGAAATCAAATAAGCCATGCCGGATTTCACGCACCACATACAATTCAACGGGCAGTATATCGCCTTCATCAATGGCCGAAATTGTACTGCTTTGCCGGACTTCTATGATGCTATCGCAAAAGCATTGCAACTGCCGGAATATTTCGGAAAAAATCTGGATGCACTGGACGAGATGCTGTGCGACCTGAGCTGGATAGCGGAGAGCACGGTGCTTTTAGTGATATTGCATGCCGATGAACTGCTGCGTGATGCGCCTGAAGCCACGGGAGCCATACAGGATATTTTTGCCCATGCCGCGGAGGAACTCGACAGCAGAGGTGTGCTGTTCAGTGTATTTCAGCAACGATAAACGACTACATTAAAGCTTCGATAGCTGCTCTTACCTTATCGGTAAGTGGTTTCTTTTTTCCGGTGGCAGGGTCTGTACATACGATAATCGCATCGCCTTCGGCGGCGAGTCCACGTGCCAACGAAGTGACTTTCTGATGCACCACCATACTCGTCGTTCCCAATGATTTGAAAGCCACGGAAATCTCAATATCGTCCGGATAAAATAAAGGCTGAATAAACTTGCATTCGAGTTTACCTACCACAATCTGTATGCCTTCCTCCAGCAGCAGTTTCCACAAACCCGATTCATACATAAAATGCACAC
>JADLAH010000303.1 GCA_020848315.1 Chitinophagales bacterium
AATCCTGCGCAACCACGGATTGATGGTCATCGGGCGGAACACCCAGACACCCAGCATCATGAGGTCGTGCATGAATTTATTTTTCTTGAAATACATGAAATGAATCAAATCGTGTTCCAGTTCGTGCAGGAAGGAAGTCCAGAATGCAACAGAAATCACCACCGCCACCATGCCGATAACGCCTTGCAGATACAACACCGCGGAGAGTATTATCATCGCGATGGAAATGGCAAAAATGGCGAAACCAATGGCATTCTGATGTTGCAAAACGGGATATTTCGCGCGCAACTCCTTACTTGCCAACTGCACTTCCCGACGAATGATTTTTGTTTTCTGTTCGTCTTCCTTATTCTTTATTTTAATATCATCCAATGCTATTTCCATGATATTAAAGTTAGCATATTTCCGCCTAATCCAAAAGCGGGAAACACGGATAAAGACCGGTGCAGCTATAATTTAACCATTGTTAATCAGCCTGCTTTATGAGTGCCATCGCTTTGTCGCAGATCAACTGTATTTGTTCCTCCAGCGTGATATGCGTGGTATCGATTTCAATAGCGTCCGGTACGCGGGTCAGCGGACTATCCTCGCGGGTGGAATCAATTCTGTCGCGGTGCTGCAGGTTGGCTTTAAGTTCCTCCAGCGGAAAGAGTTTTCCGGATTTTTTCAGCAGTTCATCCTGCCGTCTTTTGGTGCGCACATCCACATCCGCGGTCATAAAGAATTTCAGTTCCGCGTCCGGCATCACCACAGAACCGATATCGCGGCCTTCCATCACCACACCTTTCTGCGCGGCCATCTTCTGCTGCTGTTCCACCAGCATCCTGCGCACATTGCTCATGGCTGCCACCTCCGACACCTGAGCTGCCACCGCAGGCTGCCGTATTTCCTGTTCCACATCCACGCCATTCAGAAAAGTATGGAACACCTCGCCCGCTTTTCTAAAGTCAATCTGGATTTGGGGAAGCGCCTGCGCGATGCCTTCTAAATTGTCGATATCTATCAGGTGATGCTGCAGGTACAAGGTCACGGCACGGTACATAGCCCCGGAGTCGATGTATATGTAGCCCAGTCGCTGTGCTACTCTTTTGGCGGTGGAAGATTTTCCGCAAGCGGAATATCCGTCGATGGCTATGTTTATTTTTTTCATATCAGAAGGAGATTTTCGGCAATGAGCAATTCGCCCGCTCCGGTCATCACTTGTTAAACGCTATTTTGCTTTTTTTCCGAATTCATCCAGTTTGATTCTTAAAGTCAGCTGATGATCGCTTCCCGCGCGGTGATACTGCGCATAAGCGTAATCAAAAGCAAACTGCTTGATATTGACACCAAATCCCGCTGAGATGCCCGCCATTCCCTTCTTCTTGCCCACGCCCAGTTCCTGGCGGCGCAGGTGATTGTATCCGAAACGGAGTCGCACCGGCTTACCGGCTTGTATTTCCGCGCCGAAGGCAACGTGGCGAAACAGGTTATCCATCACTTCACTGCCCTTCCCTTTTTTCTTTTGTGTGCCCAGCACAATAGTCTGTGAGCTGGTTTCCGGATACGACAAATCCCAGGTTTGCAGGTTGTGCGCCGTCACTGACAGGGTCAGCGGTAGTCGTTTGAAGCGTTTGGAGAAAGTCATATCCAGCTGCAGCGGAAGTTTCTGGCGGCCCGTTTCCGGCGTATAGGTTTTCAGCTCCGCACCGGCATTGCGCAACACCACAGCAGCGGTCCACCCTTTTTTGGCATCGTGGTAGCCAAGTGCCACATCCGTGGCCAGTCCGATGGAATTATAGGTTTCCAGATGCGACAGGATAAATTTGACATTGACACCGTAATAAAAGCGGTTCCAGTGGCGCCCCATCCCGACCTGAAAATTAAAATCGGCGGCACGGAAAGTTCCGGTAGCATTTCCCGCGGCATCGCGACCGTCAAATTGGCCGTAGGATGCATATTGCATCGTGTAGGCAAAAATGGTTTTTATTTTCGGCTGATAATGCGCGTAGGAAATATTGCCGATATTGGTTTTGTCCGTGTAAAAAGCATTGGACAGCGAAAGCTGTTTGTGAAAGGAACTGTCCAGCAAAGCCGGATTGGCGATGGCCAGCGACAAATCAGCATCGGTCGTGTTTTTGATGCTTTGCAAACCACCGCCCAGCGCTTCCATTCTGGCGGAAGTCGGAAACTGCAGAAAATCGTAGATATTTTCTCCTCCGATCTGCGCATTCATTCGCAGTGCGGACAAGAGCAGCAATAATATGTAGCCGATTTTCCTCATAGTTAGCTGTGTCGAAAATACGGATTAATATAACATTTTTCAAAGCGGGCGCGGATTTCTGTGCACCGCCTTCACCGGCTTCTTACATCAGCACGGCATCCCAGTCTTTCCAGACGGGTTCAAATCCCATCCCACGAATCACATCGGCCATCTCCGCAGCACTGCGGCTGTCGTCGATATCAAACTGCTTCAATGCCTGTGACGCGGCATATCCGCCCGGTTCGGTCTTGCTGCCCGCACTGACGGACGTGATGCCGTAGGGCAGCACGACATCCCGGAAATGGGCGCGCTCGCGGGTGGACAGCGACAGTTCCACATCGGGAAAACAGATGCGGTAGGCACAAATCAGCTGCAGTAATTCCTTTTCGGTGGGCAGGTATTGCGGCTGAAAGTCGCCTTCGTGCGGCCGTATGCGCGGGAAGGAAACGGAATATTTGGTCTGCCAGTACGCCGACTGCAGATAAGACAAGTGTAAAGCATTAAAGAAACTATCGGTGCGCCAGTCTTCAAGACCCAGCAATACGCCGAGTCCGATTTTATATAATCCTGCTTTCCCGAGGCGATCAGGCGTATCGAGCCGGTAATCAAAATTGGATTTCTTGCCCTTGGGATGATAGGTTTTATAGGTCTCGCGGTGGTAAGTTTCCTGATAGACCAGCACGGCATACACACCCGCATTTTTCAGCTGTTTGTATTCGTGCTGTTCGAGTGGCTGCACCTCGATAGACACCTGCGCAAAATGAGGTTTCACCAGTTGCACGGCATGCAGCAAATAGTCGATTCCGACGAGCTTATCGTGTTCTCCGGTGACCAGCAGA
>JADLAH010000304.1 GCA_020848315.1 Chitinophagales bacterium
AAATGCCGATAGGCACACAGGCTCGCCTGCTGCGTTTGCTGGAAAGCGGTGAATTTATCAAAGTGGGCTCTTCTGTGGTGCAAAAAACGGATGTGCGTGTACTGGCCGCCACCAATGTCAATCTGCCTAAATTAATTCAGGAAGGGAAATTCCGCGAAGACTTGTATTACCGACTGAATACCGTTCCGATTTTTGTACCGCCATTGCGCGAGCGCAAAGAAGATATCCTGGTATTATTCCGCAAGTTTGCCTCTGATTTCTCCGAAAAATACAGAATGCCACCGATACAAATTTCCGAAGACGCGAGAGACATTCTGACCAGCTACCGCTTTCCGGGCAATATCCGCGAATTGAAGAACATCGCTGAACAGGTATCGGTTTTATCCAAAGATAAAATCGTTACCCGCGAGGAACTACAGGCCTTTATTCCTGTCGTCAATACCTTGCCAACATTGGTACCGGGTGGTGCGGAACAGTCATCTTTCACCGACCGTGAGTTGCTGTACAAAATGATATTTGACATCAAGCATGATCTGAACGACCTGAAGCGTTTTGTCTGGAACATGAGCAACGGCAATTATGATGCTTCCAAGATTGATTTCAGCGATGTGATGAGCGATCAGCCGGGCAAGCAACTCGACATTGGCAGTAAGCCACTGCCAGTGGCAGAACCTGTGCACCACAGCAATCCGACTATTATTCTGAATAAAGAACCTGAATACGAGATTTCCAACATTGAACAAAATCTGTCGCTGGCGGAAATGGAGAAAAATATGATTGTGAAGGCGCTGGACAAACACCGCGGAAAACGCAGAGATGCCGCGCTGGACTTAGGCATTTCAGAACGAACCTTATACAGAAAAATCAAAGAATACGATCTGGAAAACTAAGCGATTTCCATTTGCGTACCGCAACAACCTGCTATGAAAAAAACATTGACTGATAAAATATCCCGGAAATTTATACTGAGCAACATTATCCTGCTCATATTTTTCATTTCATCCTGCAAAATCTACCGATTTACAGATGCGAGCGTGGATCCTAACTGGAAAACTTTCAATATTGCGCAGACCATCAATATTTCCACCCTGCAAAATCCCAATGCCGCTCCGGCATTTACGGAATTGCTGAAAGAAAAATTCCTGCGCGAAACGAGACTGACATTAATCCGCGACAGCGGCGACCTGGACTTTGCCGCCACCATTACGGAATATTCCATCGAGCCGGTGGCGATTACCAACACGGAGACAACGGCACAAAACAGGTTGAATATTTCCGTCAAAGTGGAATGCATCAACAAGGTGGAGGCAACCAAAAGTTTTACGCAGACTTTTCGGGACGGCGAAAATTTTGATGCCAACCGTCAGTTTTCGGACGTCGAAAATGGGCTGACAAATACCATTTATGAACGCTTAGTGCAACAGATTTTTAATCGTACTTTTGGTAACTGGTAAAATGGATAGTGCAATAAAGGACATACTGGCTTCGCCGCAGCTACTGGCATCCGTGCCGGCTGCTACCGTGCAGCAATGGTCGGAGCAATATCCACACATTCCTTTATTCCGCATCTACGCGCTACTGAACCAACCCGAACGCGACCATACCACTGTGCAACAGACTGCATTTTACACGCACAATCGTGCCTTGCTGTATCAGTTGCTGACACAACCCGACAGTAAACTGCATCATCCATCAGCAGAGACACCGACAGTTATTCCTGCTGCGGAACCTGTTGAAGCTATTACGAAGAATATCGTTCCTGTTACAACAGAAAATACAGTCGCTGCAACAGCCGTTGCGCAAATACAGGAAATAGAAGCAGCGGTTCAGGAGACACCCGTTGTCGAAGAAAAGCAGGAAACTGCACTACAAGTGCCAACTGCCGACATTATTGCAGAAACGCCTGTAAATATTGCTCCGACGCAGACTAAACCATTATCTGTAGCGGAACGCATTCTGGCAGAACTTCAGGAAATGAAGGCAGAACGGGAACGGATAAAATCCGGTGTAAGAGAAAACACTGCAGCTTACGACGATACAACCCCGGAAGAAGTGTTGCAAACAACAGAAAGCACCGTAACGGAAAATATTACCGACAACGAAGTTATTACTCATTACGACATAGACGAGCCGGAAATGAATTCTGCTACATCGGCAGCAATTACAGCTACGGAGGATATTTATATTCCGGAAACAGCAGATATGCAACTGCCAACGGAAACGCCGGATAATTTTGGGGAAGAAGTGGTGACTGCGGAATTACCGGACACGGCGGACAACACCCATTACGACAGTGACGAAGCGGAAGTTGTCAGCATACCGACAACAGCACAAAAAGCGCCGTTGTTTATCCCGACTATCCAGGATATTGTCATTACTGACAAGCAACCACCAGTTACTGAAAACATTCCGGAAAAAACGGAGATTATTGAAGAGTTTATAGAACCTGATACGGATGTTATACCGGTTATTACGGAAAAACCGAAAGACATCGTATTCGTACCGGAAAAAATTACAAAACCGGAAGCGCCTGACATTACTATACCGGAAGTACCTGCAACAGCTATCACTGCTGTCGGAGAAATTGTTGTAACTGACAGCGTATTACCGCTCAGCACTGATAAATCAACGGTAATCACGGAGATGAAGCAGGTGACTGAGCAGAAAACTGCTGAAATCATTGACACATACGATGCGCAGCCCGAATCACCGGTTGTTCCGGACATCCAACAACTGGAAACGGAGGCACCGCATACTTTTGTAGAATGGCTGCAACTGCTGGACGGACAGTTGCAGATACAAACCGCTGCACCTGCGCCGGTCATCGAAGAAAAGGAATGGATAGCGATTCCCCGCTATGAAGTGGAGCAGACCATCGCGCACAAAAAGGAAATCCAGGCGGAGGAAAACAAACTGTTTGAGCCTGTTTTTGAGGAAGGCGAAGTGGATTTATTCAATGAAATTGACGAAGAAGTCACCAAGGTTGCCACCGAGTCGGTGCAATTCCGGCAAGACATGATGACGGAGACTTTGGCCAAAATATACACCAAACAAGGTAAAACCGACAAAGCTTTAGAGATTTATAACGCACTTCTTTTGAAATTTCCCGAAAAAAGTGCTTACTTTGCAGGCTTGATAGAAAAACTTCAAAAAGAACAATAATATGTTTACATTTTTAACTGTATTGATCATCGTGGTATGCCTGTTCATCATCCTGATCGTTTTAGTGCAAAATCCTAAAGGCGGCGGATTGAGCGGTGGCATCGGAAGTGCAGCTTCCAATGTAATTGGCGTACAAAGTGCCGGTGATGTTATGGAAAAAACCACTTGGGGCAGTGCACTCGTACTGTTGGTATTGTGTGTTTTAACTGCGTTTGTAGTTCCTAAGGAAGGAGCGGTAGATAAAGTAAAAACCATCACGGAAAGTGCTGCCAAAATGAATGTACCGGCAGCTCCTGCCGCACCTGCACAGCCTGCACAACAACCGGCGAGCAACCCATTGACACCACAACAGCCCGCAAAATAAAACCGACTGTTAGTTGATATAAAAAAATCCTGCCATATGGCAGGATTTTTTATTTATAATCTAGATTGGATTATTGATTTCTGAACACAATAGCATCCTCGAAACTATCTGCAATTACCGGTTTGGATTTATCAATCTTGTCGGCGAGTATCATCTTAGACAACTGATTAATCAATTCCCTGTTGATAAGCCTTTTCAGCGGTCTGGCGCCGAACTGCGGATCATATCCTTCCTTGGAAAAATGCGCCACCAGCTCGTCGGTGTACTCCATTTCAATATCCATATTCTTGAGTTGTTTTTTCAACCCATTCAACTGAATTCTCACAATTTGTGTAATATCATCCTGCAGCAGCGGCTTGAACATGATCACCTCGTCAATTCTATTGAAGAACTCCGGGCGCAATACGCGTTTCAGTGCATCAAAGATTTGCGCTTTAGATGTTTCCGTAGCAGCAAACACTTCATTATCGGATTTCACATTTTCAAAATTCTGTTGTATCAGATGAGAACCGATATTGGAGGTCATGATAATAATCGTATTTCTGAAATCCACCACTCTGCCTTTGTTATCGGTGAGTCGGCCATCTTCGAGCACCTGCAGCAAGATATTGAACACATCCGGATGCGCTTTTTCTATCTCATCCAGCAACACCACGGAATACGGATGATTGCGAACAGCTTCTGTCAACTGACCGCCTTCATCGTATCCGACATATCCCGGCGGTGAACCGATCAATCGGGATACGCTGTGTTTTTCCATGTATTCACTCATATCGATACGCACCATTGCTTTTTCATCATCGAACAGCAATTCCGCCAATGCTTTTGCCAATTCCGTTTTCCCGACGCCGGTGGTACCAACAAAGAGGAAGGAACCAAGCGGACGTTTCGGATCCTGCAAACCGGCACGACTTCTGCGAATCGCATCGGCGACTGCCACGATGGCTTCCTCCTGTCCTACCACGCGTTGGTGCAGGTAATCTTCGAGATGCAGCAGTTTATCTTTTTCCGTTTGCAGCATTTTTGCCAGCGGAATGC
>JADLAH010000305.1 GCA_020848315.1 Chitinophagales bacterium
ACCCCGCCCAATGTAGGAATGACGCCATGATGTGATTTCCTTTCGCCCGGGGTATCAAATAAATGTTTTATGTTTGCCACCTTGATAATAGAAGGTATAAACATATACGTAAGAACGAAAGAGGTCAACAGAGCGGAAGCTAATTTTATGTAATCGCTGTGCATACTTGAAAATCAAAGTTAACAACAATTATTTAAAAAACGTTAAAATTGACTAAAGTTTTGCGAGCAATTTGACGTAAATCATATTGACGGCATGCTGAGAAAATACGCTTTCCGCACGTTTTCTTGCATTTATACCTATCTGATTTTTATATGTTTTATCAAGCGAAATAAAGTTTCGTATGCTTTGCACCAATGAATGTGCATCAGCCGTTTTACTCAGAAATCCGCTTTCTCCATCCAGCACGGCATCTTTACATCCCGGTGCATCCGAGGTAATACAGGGTTTACCCATGGCCATGCCTTCCAGAATCACCCTCGGCATGCCTTCTCTGTAGGAAGGCAGCACCACGCAATCCGCCTGGCAGATGTATGGCCGTGTATCTTTCGCGTATCCGTGGTATTGCAGGATTCCGTCTTTTATCCAGCCATCCAGTTCCTCTTTTTTTATGGCGGAAGGATTGTCGTTGTCTATATCTCCCAACAGATGAAATTCCACGTTCTTATTTTCTGCCAAAACCTGCCGGGCCGCTTCCGCATATTCATACACACCTTTATCTTTCAGCAATCTGCCTATCATCAGGAATCTGGTGATTTCATCATCGGTCTTTGGCGCACAAAATTCAGGACTGAATCTCACGGTATCAATCCCTGAGCCCGGCACTATCTGTGTTTTCTGTCTGCTCACTAATTTGTTACTTACAAAAATTTCCAGATCATCCGTATTCTGGAATAACACTTTATCGGCAAAGGAAAAAGCCAGACGATACAGCCGATGCGCCACCTTGCTGGCAATGCTGTCATTCAGAAACGTATAACCAAGTCCCGTTACCGTACAAATGGAATGGGTGTTCGTCAATCGGGCCGCCAAAGTGCCGTAAATATTGGGTTTGATGGTGTACTGCAGCACCACATCCAGCTTTTGCTGCTTATAAATCCGTCTGAATTCATTCATCAGTCTGAAATCGTTCAACGGATTGGTGCCCTTACGCGCGAGGTTTTTGACTTCAATAAATTCAATCTGATTTTCTTTCAGCAGCTCCGCATAAGTATCTGTGGGTGCGATGGCCACCACATGATGTCCTTCCAGCTGCAATGCCTTAATCAATCCTAAACGGAAATTGTAAATATTGAACGCAGTATTGGCAACGATGCCTATGTGGAGTTTTTTGTCCATCTTTGGTCAAAGATAAAAAAGATAAGCAATTGTATGTGCAGATCCTGAACAATCCCGAAATTTCGGGACAGGATGACGTGTACACCATTAGTCCATATACTTTCTCCAGAAATTCTGGAAGACAATCAGTGCCCAGATTTGCGCATGCACATCGCCAGGATTGTTAGAGAATAATTGCAGCTTCAGCTGTTGTATCATTTCTACATTAAAAATGCCTTGCGCTTTGATGTACTCATCGCTTAACCAATCGTTAAGAATCTTGTCTTTCAAATCTGTGCGGAACCATTGCAGCAAAGGCACTTCAAATCCTTTTTTCGGACGATTGTACAATTCCTGCGGCAGCACGTCTCTGAAGGCATCCTGCACGATTTTCTTTTTGATATTACCGTTTATCTTGCTCGAAACCGGCAAGGTAAAGGCAAACTCCACGATTCTGTAATCCAGAAACGGCACCCGCACTTCCAAAGAGTTACGCATACTCATCCGATCCACTTTCACCAGCATATCGTAGGGTAATACCATGCCTACATCCGCCAGTAAATCATCATTGAGCGTTCCGTCAAAATTTACAACAGACGAAAACTGCTGACGGGTTTCAATGATTTCTGTCATCGCCGAATCTACCTTATCGTTCAGCAATCGTTCAGAGAATGATAAATCGTTGATGCAGCACCAGCGCCACCAGCGTTCTGCCGGCGACAAATCCATACCGATGGCGAAGCGTTCCAGTTGACGCACCTTATTGCTGATTTTTCCGCTGCGCGATTTGGGCAATTTCTCCCAAACGGGCTGCAGCAAATGAATGATGTTCGCCTGCCAGCTGTTGCTGCGCGTTTGCCATTCTCCATAGTGCTTATTGTAGCCCGCAAATAATTCATCGCCCGCATCGCCTGATAATGCTACTGTTACATGCTTGCGCGTAAACTTCGATAAGATATTGACGAGTAAGGCTGATGAATCTGCAAAAGGTTCATCGGTATACTCTAATAATTCGTGTAAGCTTTCAAATAAATCGTCATTTTTTAATTTGAAAACGGTGTGATTGGTCTTGAAATGTTTCGCCACCAGATTAGCAAACGGCGTTTCATCAAAGAAATCGTTGTCTTCAAAACCTATGGAAAATGTATTGAGATTTTTGGTGTGACGAGCTGCCATGGCGGTCACCACCGACGAATCTATGCCTCCACTTAAAAATGCACCCAGTGGCACATCGGCAATCAGACGCAAACGCACTGAATCGTCCATCAGCTCTACCAGCTTTTTCTTCTGTTCTTCATACGACAGTTGATTCTGTTCGGCTTCTAAAGCATTGTATGGAATGGTGTACCACTTTTGAATGGTGAGTTGTGAGTTTTGAATGGTGATATTGTGTCCAGGCTCCAATCTCTGAATATTTTTGAAGATGGAATTTTTGCCGGGAATATAATTCAGCTGAAAATACAGGCTCACAGAACTCCAGTTGATTTCTTTTTTAACGGGAAATTGTAAGATGGATTTTAGTTCGGAGCCGAAGAAAAAATAATCTTCGTCTTTGTAGTAATACAAAGGTTTAATGCCGAAACGGTCGCAGGCAATGAACAGCGCATCGGTTTCTTTATCGTGGATGGCGAAGGCGAAAAAGCCGTTGAGTTTATGCAGGAAACTTTCCCCGAAATGGATGTAGGCATATAGCAATACTTCTGTATCTGAATGTGTTTTGAATTGCACGCCTTTTTGCAGCAGCTCTTCGCGGATGGTCTGGAAATTGAAAATCTCGCCGTTGAAGATGATAGCGTATCTGCCTGACTCATCATAAATGGGTTGATTGGCTCCAACAGAAGTATCAATGATGGACAAGCGCGCATGCACCAGCGAAGCACTTCCGATAGTAACAAAATTCTGATTGTCCGGTCCGCGTTTATTTAAAGAGGTGGCGGCATTTTGCAGCCATTGTTGCTCTACAATTTTATGTTTAAACGAGTATGCCCCTGCAATTCCACACATACGTCAAAT
>JADLAH010000306.1 GCA_020848315.1 Chitinophagales bacterium
GGCGACAGAGAGGAACTCGAAAATTGTGCGCCGGCTCACCTGGTGCAGGATGTCGCTGAGCTTGCCCGCGTATTGCATCAATTCGGATAAGATATCTCAATCCTTGCGTTTGTGTATCTTTACATAAAACGGATTTATGTACAAGTTGATCCTGTTGGTTTTTTAGCAAAAGCGCAAAATAATCGGATGAAAAAATATTAAAATTATTTTCGTAATTTCAATTAATAATGAATCGTAATGGCTAACAAATATGTGAACTATATTTCGGACGAACATTTATTGGACTGTATTGAAAATTTGCACAAAGCATATTTGAAAGCTAAAAACAATATTTCAAAGAAGAGTTTCTATGCCAACAAAGTCGATACAATAAAACTTACTTTTGACGCTAAATTTAACGGCATTACGGAAGATGACTTAATTCAATCTGAAATTCTTCGTCAAATTGATAAATCCATCAATAACTCTATAGGAACATTTCATGAGCAAATTCTGGGTGGAATCAGTGGGTATGAAGTTGGTAAACAGAGTGGTTTTGATATCAAAGCGGAAGATGATACACTTTTTGCTGATATCAAGAATAAACACAACACAATGAACAGTAGCTCAGCAGAAGCATTATTTCAAAAATTGGCTCGATACGCTGACGACTATAAAAAAGCAAAATGTTATTGGGTACAAATATTAGCCAAAGGGAGTTTTAACGAACATTGGAAGGGTGAAATAAATGGAAAAGAATATAGCCATTCCAGGGTTTTTAAGATTTCGGGCGACCAGTTTTATGCGTTGCTTTCAGGACAAGACGATGCTCTTTATCAATTATACAAAGCATTGCCAAAAGCGATTAAAGACTACCTGAAGTCTGTGGAAAAGGATGACAGCATAAAACAAAATTCGGCTTTAGAAGAAATCACAAGCGAGATTGAGAAATCAAAACGTTCTGTTCTTGACCAAATTACTTTTGAGAATTACAGCTATTATTTAGGTTTTGAAAAACTGTAATATTTATTCAGGAATTTAATGATTGAATAACCAACCTCCTGGCCTAGATTTACGGGTACAGCATTCCCAATTTGCTTATATTGTTGAGCCATTGGTCCTGAAAAGTGCCAATCGTCCGGAAATGTTTGAATTCTTGCATATTCACGAACAGTAAAAGGACGAGTTTCGTCAGGATGGCATCTTTCAGTTTGTTTTTGAGCCGGGCTACAAGTCAGCGTTAAACAAGGTTCATCCCATCCAATTCGTCTAGCCATTCCTGTTTTTCCGCCACCTAAATAAAAACTTGCGCCCATAAATTCTTTTTGAATTTCAACGGGCAAATCACGCCAGTATCCTTTGGGTGGTACTAAATCTAAAACAGATTTTTTACTTTCGGGATACTTTGCACCGTTTGATTTTGGAACATTACAATTAAATAATTCGCCTTTTTTCAAAGCATCTTCCAGTGTATAAATTTTCTTATATGGTTTTGGGTATTCGTAATTTATTTCAATATCTTTTCTGATTCCGACCAAAATGAGACGCTCTCTTTTTTGAGGAACTTTATAATTAATTGCCTTTAAAACTTCAACAGGAACAACTCTGTAGCCAATTTCATCTAAAATTGAAATCATCCCTTGCAAAGTTTTTCCATTATCATGGCTTAAAAGACCTTTGACATTCTCACCAATACAAATTGGTGGATTTACTTCTTTTACAACTCTTGCAAATTCATAAAACAATGTTCCTCTTGCATCTTCAAAACCTAGTCGTTTTCCTGCGTAACTAAAAGCCTGACAGGGAAATCCGCCGGTTACTACATCAACCTGGTTGTAATATTCAGAAAACCCGAAGTTTTTAATATCTCCTTCTAATATATTCCAATTTGGCCGATTTTTTCGTAAGGTTTCACAAGCGTATTTGTCAATTTCATTCATAGCAACACACTTCAAACCTGCTTTTTCCATTCCCACGGCTAAACCACCTGCACCTGCAAAAAGCTCTAAAACTTTATATTCGTAATCAGGTTTAACAAAATTGGAATTGGTTTCCGGAATGTCAGGCTTTAAAACATCAGCAAATAAACTTTGAATATCCGTTCTTCTATATACCCTGTAATTACTCATAGGTTCTCGCACAGCAGATAATTTTCCTTCGTCGTCCCAACGGCGTAAAGTTTTTGTGCTTTTATTCAGCAATTTTGCTGCTTCTGAAATACTTAAATATTCACTCATAACCAAATTATACAACATTGGACAATGGTTACAAATATAAAATTTAAATTGGAACTGACAAAATCGAAAATGAAAAATTACACAGGTTACATGATATTAAGAGACGGGCTTTAATTGCTAACAGGTTTTGTATCTTTGAGTCAAATATAAAACCGAAATTTTCGGATTCCATAATTTGTTATAGTCAGAAAGTCTGTAAACGTAATTCCGTCAGACTTGTTCGCCACGGCATTAAATCTTATTTTTGCGTATAACGTTACGGCAATTATATGTCCGTATGGAAAAAGCAGGACGATGGTTCCTGGAAATTTGTATTAGATGGTGGCAATACGACACCTCCGCCCGTAAAATAAAAAGTTATGCCTAAAAGATTGATTCAACCGCTGCTCCGCCCAATCATTCACCCAATCAGAGAACTTTCTGAAAGCGGTAAGCTCGGTGGTGTAATGCTGATATTAGCTACAATTTTGTCTATCAGTATCACGAACAGCGCTTCCGGCGAAAGTTACCTTCATTTCTGGCATACCGAAATCAGTCTGCCGTTTGTATCTATGCACCTCGAACACTGGGTGAATGATTTGCTGATGGCCGTTTTCTTTTTTCTGGTCGGACTCGAAATCAAGCGGGAACTGGTGGAGGGCGAACTGGCGTCTGTAAAAAAAGTGATGTTACCCTTATTTGCAGCAATAGGAGGCATGCTGTTTCCCGCGCTGATTTTTACGGCATTCAATCTTGGAACGGAAAATATTCACGGTTGGGCGATTCCTACGGCCACGGATATCGCATTTTCGCTCGGTGTACTTTCCTTACTCGGAAACCGCGTGCCGCTGGCACTCAAGGTGTTCCTCACCGCATTGGCTATTATTGACGATCTGGGGGGCATTATCATCATCGCGTTATTTTACACGAAAGAAATTCACCTGCAATATCTTTTGCTGTCATTGTTCGTGCTGGCTATCCTTTTCGTGCTGAACAGAAAGAAAGTACAGTCTTTTATTTTCTATTTTATTCCGATGATTTTCCTGTGGTATTTCATCTATAAATCCGGCGTGCACGCCACGATAGCGGGTGTCTTGTCTGCTTTGTTTATCCCGATGAATAAAGTGGTGCAATATGAACATGTGCTGCACAAACCGGTAAATTACTTTATCCTGCCGGTGTTTGCACTGGCCAATACTACCATTGCGCTTTCATTGGAAAGTATTCCGGATTTGTGGTCTTCGCTCGGACTAGGCATTATACTGGCACTTTTTGCCGGAAAATCGCTGGGCATCTCATTCATGGTGCTGGCCACCATAAAAACGAATATCAGTTCTTTGCCAAAAGGCATACAGATGAAGCACATTTTCGGCGTAGCCTTGTTGGCCGGTATCGGATTTACAATGTCGTTGTTTTTTACGGCGCTTTCGTTTAAACATCCGGAAAATGCCAATACGGCCAGACTTGCGATTATCATCGGATCGCTGGTGTCCGCACTGTCCGGGCTAGCCTATTTATCAGTTATTTACAGGAAACCCAGCGCGACTACCGCGTAAACGGTTTGTGCATCGACGGAATGCGATGCGATGTCTGATGCGTACAATCTGAGAAATGCAATTTAAATATTGCAGAGCAACTCAATATGCTGTCCTTTGAGTTGTTTTTTGGTCTGCTCAAAATTTTGGGTAAATCCGAGGATGAATCCGCCACCGCCGGCACCGCACAATTTCAGGTAGTATTCGCCGCTGTCGATGCCGCGTTTCCACATTTTATTGAACAGTTTCGGTATCATCGGTTTGAAATGCTCAAACTGAAATTTGGATAACAGTTTCATGTAAGCAAACAACGTTTCCTTGTCCCCGTCGAGGAAAGCCTGGATACAGTTGTTGGCGAATGGCTTCAGCTGTTTGTCGACGAACTCGCGGAAACTTGGTTCTTCCATGCGTTGCATATAGTATTTCACCAATGGTTCCGTGCTGCGGGAGATGCCCGTATCGATCAGGAAAATAGCGCCTTTTCCGGCATTATTCATTTCCACTTTCACCGGCTCCACGCCGTTTTTGCCGTTGATGAGCAAAGGCAGATTCAGGTAGCAAATCAGCGGATCCACGCCGGAGCTGCTGCCATGAAAATAGGATTCCATTTTTGCGAGGACACTTTTTAAGCCCAGAATTTCTTCTTTCTTCGGTGTCTCGTCGATATTGACTTTATTGCGGGTATATTTTCCATAAACCGCTGCTACCAGTGCGCCGCTGCTGCCCACGCCGAACCCCTGCGGTATGGAAGAGTGGAAGTGCATGCCCTGCGCCACATCCTGCCGGAAAGCAGCGATGTCAAAATCGATAGGCAGGGAGCCTGTTGCTAATTGTTGTGCGATATAATCCGCAAAACCAACCAGATGTGCATTGGATTTGGTAATGGCTTCTTTGTCGAGGTCGTTTTGCTCAAAAGTCAGCTTTCCTTTGAATTCCTCGTAAGGCAGCGTCAGACCCATAGAGTCCTGAATGATGCTGTATTCCCCGAAAAGGAGAATCTTGGAATTAAAAGATGGTTCTTGTTTTGGCATATGTTATTAATTCAACAATCCGCAACTGCTTTTGGTTCATTTAATCTTCAAAGGTCCTGCACCCACCGCATCCATCAGGATTTTTCCGTTCTCACAATAGGGGCGCAATTCCGTTTCAATAAACTGTTCCACTGTCGCCTTGTCCGCTTCCGGATACAACAAGTGTACGTTCGGTCCGGCATCCAATGTGAAATACAAAGGTACACCTTTTTCGGTACGGTAGTTTCTTATTAAATTAATAATTTTCAGTGTATTAGGCAGCATCAGCATGTAGGATGGTGTGGAACACATCATCAGCGCGTGGAGGGTGAGGGCTTCCAGTTCCACGATTTCGCCGAATTTTTCGAGGTCGCCAGCCTGCATGGCGGCGAGCAGTGCGGTCAGGTTGTCCGTGGCTTGTTGGTAGCGGCTTTCCGCGAAAGGATTGCCTTCCATCAGCGCGTGTCCGGCCCGGCTGGAAACGGATTTCTCATCGCTGGACACAATCAGGATGGCATCCTGAAAGGTTTTAAAGACCGGATGCACCGCTTCAAAAGCCGGTACGGCGTGTTCGTTTGACGACATGGACACTGTTGCGTGTTTGCCCCAGACCGCCAGATACGGATACACCGAACGGCAGGCTGAGCCCGAGCCGAGGCGGGCAATGGTACTGGCTTTTTCCAGGAATTCAGATGGACGAAGACCGCCCATCACCGTGTTTTCGATATCTGTGAGGCACAATGCGAGAGCCGCCATCGAGGAGGCGGAACTGGCAATGCCGGTAGAATGCGGGAAGGTATTGCTGCTGCTGATTTCCAGCTCAAAGTAAGGCAGAAACGGAAACTGCGGCACGATACTTTCCAAAAACTGCCGGATTTTGGCGGCAAAGGCCGGTTTTTCCGCACCTTCAAACAGGAAAGAAAGGCTGATATTGCCATCCGGAGCCTCTTTTGCGGTATATCTGACGGACGTTTCGGTACAGGCGCTGCTCAGTGTGAAGCTGACGGATGCATTGCGTGGCAGCTGCACGCCGTATTTGCCCCAGTATTTTACGAGCGCGATATTGGAGGGTGCTTTCCAGGCTACTTCGCCCTGTATGTGTTTAAACGGTTGATTCATTACTGCAAAAATACAAACGTAAAACGGAAACAAAAGTTTATTTATGTATAAATATGTGACATAAAAAAGGATAGGGCTTGCCTTCGGCAAGCCCTATCCTTTTTTATGCGGAGGAATGAATTACAGTCCGTTGATGGAAATCCCGAAGGCCATCGTATTCATCTTTGGTCCTTTGTTGTTGGCAAAGGTATTGGAGATATTATAGTAATAGAATAAATTCACCATACCGTAGCCGCCGCGGATATAGGCACCGTAGCGGATTTTGCTCATGTTGCCGATTTTCATGTCTTTGAAAGTTACGTTTTCACCGCTGTTGTCCAGCGATTCGCCTTTGTATTTCCATTTGCTGCCCACGAGGAAGCCCAGTTTGAAGCCGGCTGCCAGTTTCCAGGACATACCTGTTTTTTTGTTTGGTTTGGAACGATATCTGAATTCCAGCGGAATGTCGATATAGGTCATATTCATCTTCGATTTCTTGGAAGAAATGGAATCGCCGAGTGGTACAAAACGCGTTAAACTATCGCCGCGCCAGGTCATTTTATACGATTTGAAATAGTAGTTTTCGGAACCCACACCGATACCCGGCGCTATACTGAAATGACGGTAGTTGGTTTTTTTGCCTAACAAAACATCATACATAAAATATACGTTGATTCCGCGGGAAAAAGCGCTTACCTTGAAGTCGTTCGGCACGGTTACGCCGTTGTCTTTTTTAATGAGCGCGTTCATCAGGCTCAGTTCCACCACCAAACGATCCTTGGCGGTATTGACTTTCTTTTTTACTTCCGGAGAAATCCCTTTGGGGCCGGCATACAAGGTGGAATCTTCCGCAAAAGCCGCAGAGAAGGCACACACTAAAAGGAATAAACTGATTCCGATTTTACGCATAAAGTTGGTTTCTGATATAAGAATAAGTGCAAAAATAAGATTATTATCCTTTGCAAGTACAAATTAACCTTTATTAATTAAAAAGCAGTGGAAAGCAGCATGGCTAGCGGAACTAAAACAATATCGGCAAATCGTAATAACGGTTGAAGATATTGGTCGCGAAACTGATCATAAAGGAATTGCTCTTCAGCGAGGTGGCGCCTTCCACTTTGGAGGTATATTTTCTGAATTGCACCTTGCCTTCTATCACCATATTGATTTTCGGATTCACGATAAATCCGGCGCGGATATCGTGGTCGTAGACATTGTAGGCAAATCCGTTCTGGATTTTTACGTTGTTCTGTGTCGTTGCCGTAGTGGCGATATCCAGGATATTGTTGCCGTAGTTCTGGTTCAGCGCAGTATCTGTCGCGGTTTGCACGAACGAGAACTTATACGAAGTATAAAAACGCTTGTACTGATAATTTGCCATCACAAGCAATTCATTAAAGTTGGCGCCCATCGGATGGCCCAGCGACTGGTTGTAGTGCGCGTAGCCGATGGCGCTGTCTTCGCCCTGATAGGTATACGGTCGCACGCTGTTGTATTCCATCTGAAAATTCAGGTTCTTCACGCCGCCTACATCAAAATATTTGGCGCCGGCCTGCCAGCCGATGCGACGGTCAGACGTGTTTTTCTTGCCCCATTTATTCACCATAAATTGACCGTAGAAAGTGATGTATTTCGGCGCGGTCACTTTGATATTGGCACCATACACCATGGTTGTGTTCTCATCCAGTTTTTTCTGGAAACCTCGCACGCCCAACACCGGATTCAGGAAGTTGTAGTTGAAATAGTTATTGCCTCTTTCTGTGGTTCTGCGCCAGGTGATGCCTTCAAAAACGCCCAGTTGCAGCCATTTCGCGGCATCCACACTCAGGTAGTTGAAAGTGGCGAGTTTACGCGGATAACCCTGACCAAAGTCGTTGAAGTTTTTCAGGTTGTCGATCAGTTCCGCAAAAATATTGACATACTTGATGCGCCAAACATTGGTGGTAAACTGCAGATACGGATAGGTGTATGAGTTGTCCGACAAAAACAGCGAGCGGTAACCATCGCCGATGAAGTGCTTGCCATTACCAATCTGCATCGCGAATTGTTTCACCGGGGCATAGGATAC
>JADLAH010000307.1 GCA_020848315.1 Chitinophagales bacterium
GGACAGGCCGCCCGGATGGATGTTATCTCGGCTGTGGCGGATAAGCACGGACTGGAAATTATTGAAGACTGTGCGCAGGCGCATGGCGCAACTTTCAACGGACAACATGTAGGTACTTTTGGCAAAATCGGTGCCTTCAGTTTTTATCCTACCAAAAATCTTGGCGCACTGGCGGATGCCGGAGCAATCATAACCAGCGATGAGACATTAGCCATCAAACTGAAAGCCCTCCGCAACTATGGTTCTGAAAAGAAATATTACAACCGGTATATCGGACGCAATTCCAGACTGGATGAGCTGCAAGCGGCATTTCTGAATGACAAACTGCCCTATCTGAACAGCATAAATGAACACAAACGCGCATTAGCTGACATCTACCATAAAATGTTGACTGATAAAGTGGTTAAACCGGTGGAACAACCAGGCAACTATCATGTATACCATATTTACAACATCAGAACGCCACAACGGGATGCCTTAAAACAGTATCTGCTGGACAAGGGCATTCATACGGAAATTCACTATCCGGTTGCACCACACCTGCAGGAAGGATATCAGGAGGTTTTAACCGGAACATATCCGCTGAGTGAAGAAATCCACGCCACAACCCTTAGTCTGCCTGTTTCCTATGCCACTACCATTGCAGAAGCAGAAACGGTGGCAAAGGCTGTCAATGCTTTCTTTTTATAAAATTTTCAGGCAGTTTGAACGTTCTTTTTAAGAAATTTATTCCGTAATATTTACTGAAAAAACTCTTATCTTGTATAGTAATTTAATATCAACCATTTAGCGAATGAAAAACAACATTCTCACTATATTAATGACCTGCTGCATAGTAAATTTATTTGCAGGCGGCATCGAACTTGTTTCACCGGTCAATAATTATAAATCTCCTTCATTTCAGGTAAAATTTGAATGGAATCCCGTTGCTGGTCAGTCGGGATATAAACTTCTTATTGCTACAGACGAGAACTTTACCAATATCCTGCAAGAATTAAATGTGAGCGGCACCAGCGCTGCTGTTTCCTTCAGTTCAGCATCAGACTCTGTTTTCTGGAAAGTAACCAGCAACCGGACGAATGGATATATTAAAAGTGACGTTTATAAACTGGGTTTTATCAATCCTGTTCAGAAAAGCAATTTATTGGTCTGGCTGAGAGCAGATACAAATATGGTTCTGAATCCAGACAGCACAATCAGCACCTGGAACAACCTTATCCCGAATACCATCAATCCTACACAAAGCAATCCTGCGAAACAGGCAAAACTAACAGGAAAAGCCGCTCTGCTGAACAATAAACCCGTTGTTTCTTTTGATGGTATTGATGATGAATTCATCACCAACAGCGGCGGACTGATTGGAAGCGGATTTGTTGTTTTCAATTACAGCGGAGGTGCCACTTTCAACAACTACAATGCGTTAATTACCCATCGTTCTATTGCTGCTTTTGATGATTATTATATCACCGCACAAGCTCCGGGTGGCACTAATTTCGAATCTCAGGACTATTTCGGCAGTCAGGGCGGAAATCCGAAAGGAAAGATGTTCATCAATCTGGCACCTTTTCCGGCTACGGGGACAGGATACAGCCTCGCGCCATTAATACGCTATAAGATATTTTCTGGTGTACGACTCAATAATTTAAAAAATGCACCTGGTTTTACTATCGGAAATGAAGGCGGACAAAACAGATACTGGAAAGGCGATGTAGCCGAAATTATTTTCAGTACCAGTAACTCCGAAACAGCAGCTGACAGTATTCAGTTGTATCTCAAGAACAAATATGCGCCGCCTTTGGCTATCAGAGACACGATACTCGGCACAGGATTCTGCACTCCGGTGTCATTTACAGCACCCGATAATTATATGGAATATCTTTGGTCGAATGGCGCAACTACAGCTACCACCAATCTGACACCGGATAAGCAATACACCCTTACCACCAAAGATGTTTTTGGCTTTCAGAGCAGCAGCAGCTTCAATGTATACCCTTATCAGCGACTGGATAATAAAACCATTTACATCTGCAAGGGCGACACTTTCAAAGTGGACCTGAAGACGCCGTCTGTATTCAGTGTCTTATGGAATACAGGAACTATTACTCCTCAAATAAATATTACTCAAGCCGGACAATATACTGTAAAAGTAACTGATGCTATTGGTTGTTTCGTGTTTGACACCATCAATGTAATCGTGGATGAACCAACCCTCTCGCCCGTTCCGGATGCCGGCAATAATCTCACCTTGTGTGAAGGTGAAAAATTATTCTTAACAACAGCAACTGCCTTTGATTCTATTTTGTGGTCGAATGGATCAACAGAAAATTTCATCGCAGTAACAAATCCGGGTAATTACAACGTATATGGCATAACGAGCTCCGGCTGCGTAATCAATCAACCTATTAATATTACCATCGCGGGCAAGGCGCCTACGGCACTGTTTGCCGTGCCGCCGGCCTGTCAGGATGCGCCGCTCACTTTTACCGATACCTCTAAAGCACCGGCCGGCAATACCATTCAGAACTGGAGCTGGACATTCAGCAATAATTCTACATCTACCATACAAAATCCTACTACCTTATTTTCTTCACTCGGTACGCAAACTGTTTCATTGAAGATTACGACCAATGTGGGCTGTACGGATTCCATTGCGAAAACATTCACCGTAAACCGAAAACCGATTCCGTCATTTTTCAACTTATTATCCTGCGCTGGAAATCCAACTACTTTTGTGGATCAGTCGGTGGCAAATGCTGCCTCCATTGTTGACTGGAGATGGGATTTTGCAGGTTTGGGAGTGAGCACAGGCATTCAGAATCCTGCCTTCCGTTTTCCGGATGCCACCAACTATACTGTAAAACTTGTGGCTAC
>JADLAH010000308.1 GCA_020848315.1 Chitinophagales bacterium
CTGTGTTTTACCACAGTCATTTTATCCTTGAAGTGTTTGAAGTCGCCTCTGCGTGTTTGGTCAATTAAAGCGTTTCTGTCAGCTAAGAATAGAATCCGTTTTTTTGCTCCGCTTTTCCAAAGTCGGTGAATGATTTGAAAAGCTGTATAAGTTTTTCCTGTGCCTGTTGCCATTACCAGCAAAATCCTGTTCTGTCCGTTGGCAATGGCTTCCACTGTTCTGTTCACGGCAATTTGCTGGTAGTATCTCGGTTTGCGGTTGGTGCCGTCAAAATAGTAGTCCTGCGAAACAATTCTTTCTGCTTCGGGAGTTTCAATGCCCTTATACTTTTTGTATTTCTGCCACAGTTGTTCGGGTGTAGGGAAGTCGTCTAAACCGATTTCAGTTTCAATGTTTCCGTCTATTGCTGTGCGGTCGTGAAATAAAAATCCGTCTCCGTTGCTACTGAATACACACGGAATATCCAATATTTGAGCATAGTCCAAACCTTGTTGTATTCCTGCTCTTACTGAATGGTTGTTGTCTTTGGCTTCAATGATGGCAATAGGAATATTTGGTTTGTAATACAGAATATAGTCGGCTCGTTTTCTTGTTCCCCTTGCTGTGATTTTTCCTCTAACGTAAATTTTACCATCAGTAAAAGAAACTTCCTCCAATATCTGCAACTGCTTGTCCCAACCTGCCTTTTCCAAAGCAGGTGTGATAAACTTGGTGCATATATCTCGTTCAGAAAGTGTCCTTTTGTCTATCATTTATTCAGTCAGATTCAATTGTGAAAATATGTCGCCAAATGGCTTTTATTTTTCAAATATAGCGATTTTTATAAGTAATTTTAAATAAATAGTAGTAAGTAGCAGGTAGTAAGTAGTAAGACGGCGTCGCGGCAACAATTAGCGAATGAAATAATTAGCTGATTAGCGATTTATCTGTTTTCAATTATCCATTTTTTATTAAAAATACAGATTACTTCGTGCTTCTCGATGACATTTTTGGTGATAGCGAACATGCGATGTACAGCCGACCGTGGACTGTCGACTAATAAATTTCAGAATTGAGATTTCAGTATTCTCTAATTCACCATTTGTTACCTTCTCAATGGCAGTCTTTCACGCGCTGCGACATGTTGTCGTGGATTTGTACCAACGTGGTGTGCAGGTCGTATTTGAAGCTCCAGTCCGGGTAGTGGTTCTTGAATTTGCTCACATCCGAAACATACCAGATATGGTCGCCGATGCGGTTGGTTTCCACATACTGATAGTTCATTTTCTTGCCGGAAATCTGCTCACACAAAGTGATAGCTTCCTGCATGGAGCAGTTGGAGAAGCGGCTGCCGCCGGCATTGTAAGCCTCGCCTTGACGTGGGTTCTGATAGAAATGCCAGAACATATTCACGAGGTCGTAGCTGTGAATATTGTCGCGCACTTGTTTGCCTTTGTAGCCGAAGATATTGTATTGCGTGCCTGTTATAGCGCACTTCATCAGATAGGATAAAAATCCGTGCAGCATGGCGCCGCTGTGGTTAGGTCCTGTCAGACAGCCGCCGCGGAATACGCCGACTTTCATGCCGAAATAACGGCCATATTCCTGACACATGATGTCCGCCGCCACTTTGGATGCTCCGAACACGGAGTGTTTGGTATGGTCGATGCTCATCGTCTCATCGATACCTTCTTTGAAGAATGGATGATTCTGGTCTATTTCCCAGCGTGTTTCCAGTTCCACCAATGGCAGGTAGTTAGGATTGTCGCCGTATACTTTATTAGTGGACGTGAAGATAAACACGGCTTCCGGCGCATGCAGACGCGTATATTCCAACATGTTCAGCGTGCCGTTAGCATTCACCGTAAAATCGGTAAACGGTTCCTTCGCGGCCCAATCGTGCGATGGTTGCGCAGCTGTATGAACGATGAGTTTGATATCATGCCCGTATTCTTTGAATACATTTTCCAGCGCATTGTTATCGCGGATATCCAAAGAGTAGTGTTTGTAGTTGCTATATTGCTCTTCCAGTCGGTGTTTATTCCAGGAGGTGGAAGCATCCGCGCCGAAGAAATAAGAACGAAGGTCGTTATCAATGCCGACAATCAGATCAAATTTGTCAGCGAAAAATTCTACAGATTCACTGCCGATAAGGCCGCCGGAACCTGTTACGATACAAATATTCATGTGTTGCGTGTTAAATTTTTGTTGCCCAAGATACGAGTTTTTGGGAAATGAAAAAATAATACGCCGCTTATTTCAGGATGCTGATTTTGCCGATGTATTGCAGGCTGCTGTCGTCTGTCGGAATCAGTTTTACCAGGTAAGTTCCGTTGCTCAGTATTTCCTGTACATCCAATGTCTGCGATGCGCTAATGTGGGTGCGATATACTTCCGCACCGGTCAGCGAAATAATCTGTAGTGTGGCGTCCTGCCATTGTTGTCCTTTCGGCAGTTCAATAGTAAAACGACCATTGGATGGATTGGGGAATAAGTTGAGTGTTTCGGTGCTTACACGCGGTGAAATGGCAGTGACGGTGCCCGTGCGGCACACCACATCAGCGAGAAACGCGGTGGTCTTTTCGAGAATCAGTTTTTTTGCGGTTGTGTCGGCGTGCGCATCCACCGGATGACCGTAGTATTGAAACGGATAGAATTCCGTTTTCATGCCCAACGATTTCGCTTTCGGGAATATCTTCTGCGGGCCGTAGAAAGTGCCTAGAAAACAGGCTACGGTGACAAAACAGCCCATTTCATACGGCACAGTCAGGTCGGGATTGTTGTGAAACGCGAGATAGGCAATATCTCTATTGTCGTTGAGGTAGTTGATATTGTCGAATGCACCGCTGCAGCTCACAATCGCTCTGATGCCGCTATTGGAATTATAGCCCGGATTTCCGCTGTTGCCTTCCAGTCCGCCCATCAGCGGAATGTTTCTTTTGAAATAATAGGACATTTCAGTGGTGTCGTTGATAAACACGGTGTTTAACGCGGTAATAGCACCGGCGGAAGAACCATAAATCAGAATACGGTTAGTATCAACTTTATACATGTTGCCGTTGGTGGCCGCGTCTTTCTTGAAATAGCGTATCGCGGCACGTAAATCGTGGGAGGCGCGTATCATCGCCTTGTACCAGTTGTCCGGAGAAGCAAAGTTGAGGAATGGAGAGATGGCGACTGTTTGTTCCACGCGGTATTCGATGTTGGCCGTCACATATCCTTTTTCCGCGAAATGGCGGGCGGTCAGGTCGATGCGCTGGTCGGTGCGGCTGCCGCCGACGAAGGAACCACCGTGTACGAAAATAATCAGAGGACGCAGGGACGCAGTATCTTCCGCAGGTTCATACACATCAAGCACTAGGTCGGTCCACTTGCCGTTGCTGTCGTAGTTGCCGCCATAGAGGATGTCCGCCTTTTTGCTGGCCGTAAAAGTGGCGGTTGTGTAGCGTCCGTCACACTGCGCGTGCAACTGAGAAACGAAAGCGAATAAAAGAAGGAAGTGTAGAATTATTTTTTGCATACGGTGATTTACATCGAAAATACAAAAAAATAATTTTAAGTCACGGCAGCAGCCGTAATTTTTACTTTCTTTTTCAGCTCAGTTTCAGCATACTTTCTTTCAGCGATTGCAGTTTGGATTGTCCGTCCGCTAGTTTTTTTCTTTCATTGGCAATCACTTCCGGTTTTGCATTCGCGACAAACTTCTCGTTGCTCAGCTTTTTCTCTACGGATGCAATGAATCCTTCGAGGTAAGCCATTTCTTCCGAAATTTTCTTTTTCTCCGCATCGGCATCTACCTGTATGCCGGTTTCAATGAAGAGTTTGTCGGTTTGGACCAACTGTGCAACGGCATTTTCCACTTCCGTCTGCGTGTATTGTATAGGTTCGATATTCGCGATTTTTTCTATCAGCGAAGCGAATTTTGTATACAGACTTTTGTCGGCGGTCTGAACGTGTACGGTGAGTTTTACTTTCGGGGAAAGACCGTTTTTGTTGCGGATATCGCGGATAGCGGAAATAATTTCTTTCAGTTTTTCACCTTCCTGAATCAGCGCGTTGTCGTAGCTGTTATGTTGCGGATAACTTGCTACGCAGATATCGTCGGTTCTGTTTTCATTCAGGTGGTGATAGATTTCTTCCGTGATAAACGGCATAAACGGATGTAATAATTTCATCAGTTCCTCAAAATAACCGATGGTTTTTTCGTAGGTAACGCGGTCGGTTTTTTCACCAAACGGCGGTTTCACAAATTCAAGGTACCACGAACAGAAATCATCCCAAATGAATTTGTATAAATCAATCAATGCCTCCGACAAACGGTAGGAGGTATATGATTTCTCGAGGTTTTCTTTCAGTTGGCCGAGTTTGTTTTCAAACCAACTGAATACCGCTTCATCTTTCTGATTGCTGTTTTCATCGATTTCCCAACCTTTCACCAGTCGCAATGCGTTCCAGATTTTATTGCTGAAGTTGCGACCCTGTTCACAGAGTTTTTCGTCAAATGGCAGGTCGTTGCCGGCAGGAGAACAGAACAGCATGCCGGTGCGCACACCGTCGGCGGAGTATTTCTCTATCAAATCCAGCGGATCCGGTGAGTTGCCCAATGATTTCGACATTTTTCGCCCCTGTTTGTCGCGTACGATGCCCGTCAGATAAACGTTGGAGAATGGTTTTTCGCCACGGTATTCATAGCCCGCAATAATCATTCTGGCCACCCAGAAAAACAGGATTTCCGGTGCTGTAACAAGGTCATTGGTCGGGTAGTAGTAGTTGATGTCTTTCCCATCCGGATGCTTGAAGCCGTCGAATACGGAAATCGGCCACAGCCAGGATGAAAACCAGGTATCCAGCACGTCTTCGTCCTGTGTCAACGGTCGACGGTCGACAGTCGACTGTTGACCAAATTTCTCGATATATATTTTCTCGGCTTCTTCGGCCGTTTTCGCGACTACATAGTTGCCTTTGTCATCGTACCATGCCGGAATGCGGTGTCCCCACCACAGCTGCCGCGAAATACACCAGTCGTGTACATTCTCCATCCAGTGGCGGTAGGTGTTTTTGAATTTATCCGGAATCAGGCGGATATTGTCATTCATTACATTTTCCAGTGCCGGCTTGGCAAGGTCTTCCATTTTCAGGAACCACTGCATGGACAGTTTGGGTTCAATCACCGCATCTGTTCTTTCGGAATAGCCCACTTTATTGCGGATATCTTCGACTTTTTCCAGATGTCCTTTTTCTTCGAGTTCCGCCGCGATTTTCTTGCGTACCGCGAAGCGATCCTGTCCGACATAGATTTGCGCTTTCTCACTCATCGTGCCGTCGTCATTCAGTACGTCGATGATTTCGAGCTGATGCTTGATACCAAGGTTGTAGTCGTTGATGTCGTGTGCAGGTGTTACTTTGAGCGTGCCCGTACCAAATTCTCTGTCAATGTATTCATCGAAAATGATAGGTACTTTGCGCTCAATCAGCGGTACGATGGCATGTTTGCCTTTGAGGTGTGTATATCGTTCGTCTTCGGGATGTACGCAGATGGCAGTGTCGCCCATGATGGTTTCCGGACGGGTGGTAGCTACGGTAATATAACCATCTGCATCCGCGAGTTGATATCGGATATAATATAGCTTGGAATTTACTTCCTTGTGAATTACCTCTTCGTCTGATACCGCGGTAAGGCCCTTC
Organism: Chitinophagales bacterium; assembly: GCA_020848315.1. Classification (GTDB taxonomy): domain Bacteria; phylum Bacteroidota; class Bacteroidia; order Chitinophagales; family JADIYW01; genus JADJSS01. The sequence continues at coordinate 5,665 of JADLAH010000308.1, forward strand.
GGATCCCAGTTGACCATGCGCACACCGCGGTAGATTTTACCTTTGTTGAACAGGTCTATGAATACTTCGATAACGGCGTCGCTGAGGTCTTGCTCCATCGTAAAGCGCGTTCTGTCCCAATCGCAGGAAGCGCCCAGTTTTTCGAGCTGCTTCAGGATAATGCCGCCGTATTTTTCTTTCCATTCCCAGGCATGTTTCAGGAATTCCTCTCTGCTGATATCTTTCTTGTTGATGCCTTGTTCTTTCAGGAGATTCACCACTTTGGCTTCCGTCGCGATAGAGGCGTGGTCGGTGCCGGGCACCCAACAGGCATTCTTGCCTTGCATTCTTGCCTTGCGGATCAGGATATCCTGGATGGTGTTGTTGAGCATGTGTCCCATGTGCAGTACGCCGGTGACATTGGGTGGCGGAATGACGATGGTATAAGGTTCGCGTTCATCCGGAACGGATCGGAAATATTGTTGATTCAGCCAGTGTTGATACCATTTTTCTTCGATGGCAACGTGGTCTACATTCTTTGGTAATTCTTGCATATTGGACGCTTTATATCTGCTGCCGGAGCCGGCGGAACAGAAGGCCAAAAATACAAAATTGTACCTGTAGAATTGTTAATTGACAATTATTATTTGTCAGTGGAAACGGCATCTACGGTGTAGCCTGCATCGCGCAATAACTGTACGAGTCCGTTTTTGCCGCCGAGGTGTCCTGCGCCTACCGCAATGAAGCAGTTTTTTTCCTGCATCAGCTGACTGAGTCTGGATATCCAGGCTTTATTGCGCTTGTCGAGCAGATTGTCTTTCAGGTAGGCATTTTCTTCTTCTTCAAAGATAGCGGCCAGTGCTGTCGTATTTTGTGCGGTATAGTAGCGCACCATCTGATCCATTTTCTGTGTTTCCTGTGTGTAGTTTTTGATGGTTTTTACCATGCTTTTAAGCTGGTCTTCCATCGGAATATCCTCCAGCATTTTCAACTGTTGTTCATAAGTCTCCAGACCGACTACCGGCAGGTTGTGATCTTCCGCCATGTCTTTGAAATTGCGCTCATAGGATTCTTTATTCTGCCCGAGGTAATTGAAGAATATCAGTTGTTCCAGGTAGAAAGGCTTGAGTCTGCCGTAGGTTCTTTCAAATGTTTTTGCCGGAATACCGATGGTGTCAGCCATAAACTGTGTGAGAATGGTGTAGTCGGAATCGGACATATAGTCTTTGATGGTTTTTTCATTCTCCAGCACACTGAGTTGTGCCAACGCAACAATATCCATGTCTTTCATGTCAATTTCCATCACGATAGTGCCGGCTTTCTTGATTTTTTCCGATACTTTTTTCCCGAGGAAATAGTCGTCCTGCGGGATGGCGTGAATGGTGCCGTACAGGTAGGATGGCTGTTCGAGGCCGTTGCCGGAAATCTGCCAGAAAAGGGAATTGTTGGTTTGCAGCGCTTTCTCCAGTACAGGCGCATTCTTTTTGTTTTTGCTTTTATCGGCGGCCTGTGCACCCAGTATCAGCAACAGCAACGCAGGAAGTAAGAATATCTTTTTCATAGGTGGATATAAAGAAAAAGTTGCGCATGCGCAACTTGTAGGATTATATTTTACTGAGGTTGAACCCAAGGTGTCGTTCTCGGACTGACATATTCCTGTTTATACAAATCCAGGTTTTTGCCGGCTTCCGGTTTCCAGTAGTCTTTGCCGAGGAAGCTGATGATAGGCTCAAACTGTGGCGGTGCAATATACCCTTTCAACGGTGTGATGAGTTTGTAATCGTGGGTCAGCACGGTGAAGGTCGGATAAGACAACTGATTCTGCATGAAATAGGCCGCCAGTTCGTGGTAGCCGTTTCTTCCGCCCGGCACGTGTTTCCATTGTTTATTCAGGAATGTGATAGTATCTCTGCGTTCCGCATTGAATTTTACACAGTAAAAATCTTTATTCATCAACTCGGCGACGATAGTGTCTTCAAAGGTATTCCGGTCCATCACTTTGCACCAGCCGCACCAGTCGGTATAGAAGTCGACGAAGATTTTCTTCGGTGTCTTTTCATTCAGTTTCACCATTTCATCCCATGTCAGCCACTTGATTACTTTAGGATTAGTAACAGGTTCTTTCGCAGTGGTTGTTTGTGTTTTAGTCTTGCTGTTTTTGTTCTCAGCAGCGTAAGTGCCCATGATGCTGACGGATAGCAGGAGCAGGTATAAGAGGTTATATTTTTTCATAGGTGTATTGTACGTTTAAATTATTGACCGGATTGATATTGCTGGAAGTCCATTTTCTTATAGCTTTCACTTTCGAAATATTGGAGTATTACCGTTAATGTCTCGATGTCCTTGAAGCCCGGGAAAGCCTGCAATTTATTACCATTGGAGTCCAAGATAACCAATGTAGGGTAACCCAGTTTGCCGCCAACAGATCCCAAATCCATGGCCAGTTGATTGGCGCCACGTGCACCATTTTTTACAAATGTATACGACTTGCCGTTGAACTCAACAGGAGTGGCGGTTTCTGCATTGAATTTCGCGGATACAAATGTCTTGTTCATCGCTTCGATAACGGATGGTTCGCTAAAGGTATTCTCCTCCATTTTTTTGCACCAGCCGCACCAATCCGTATACAGATTGATGAGAATAAATTTCTTGTTGGCGGCTTTAGCTTCGGCCATGGACTTTTCTATCGGAGTCCACTTGATGTCTGCGTCTGCAGCAACTGCTATCAATGATGCGGATACAAAGAATGCGGTCAGGCTGTATTGAAGTAACTTTTTCATCTTTTATTTGTTTATGAACAATAAGCAATATCGGCAGGCGGCATTGTTTTATTGTTTATTTTTATCGTGTAATGCAAATTTGATACCAAACTTACACAGGTAAAAATACACATTTAGGAATGAAATGCCATGCATCCGGCTCAGATATTCGCGGGAAGGCAACAGAGAATTGAAAAACAGGATATTATGTCAGGAAAAAGAAAAATAATTGTAGCTGTTACCGGCGCCAGCGGTGCCATTTATGCCAAGGTTTTACTGGATAAACTGAAGGAATTGCAGGCGCAAACAGAGAAAATCGGTGTCGTAATGTCTGATAATGCCCGGGATGTCTGGCAGTACGAGCTCGGTAATACATTGTACGAGGATTATCCGTTTGATTTTTACTCCAAAAATGATTTTTACGCGCCCTTCGCTTCCGGCAGCGCGCAGTATGATACCATGATTATCTGCCCGTGTTCGATGGGGACACTCGGTCGTATAGCCGCGGGCATCTCCAACGACCTGACTACCAGAGCTGCGGATGTGATACTGAAAGAACGCAGAAAGCTTATTTTGGTGGCGCGAGAAACGCCCTACAGCCTTATTCATATCAACAACATGAAAACGGTGACGGAAGCCGGCGGAATCATTTGCCCGGCAACCCCCAGCTTTTACAGTCGACCGCAGACCTTCGAGGAACTCGCCGCCACGGTAACGGATCGTGTCATTGATTTATGCGGACTTTCACAGCATAGCTATCGCTGGAAAGAATAGTAGTGACTATTACCGGGAACGTAGTTCAAAGTATCGGCTATATTCTTTCTTTGGGAAATTTTCCCGCAGGTAACGGATGACAGGGTAATCGTTGCCATGCTCTTTCAGTGGCGTGAATCCTTCGGCCAGTAAGGCTGTCTGAAACACCGGTATGGCAATAATTATTGTATCATTGCCTGAGACCGGAATGTTTTTAACCACTTTCTGCAATACTTCTTCATTCGGCACTTCTGTTTTATTTGGCCACTCTGTACCAATGTAAGAAAGATGCGAATGACTGATTTGTGTCGCGGTGAAATCGGGTACTACCACCAGGTTTTTATGTGCTTTCTTCAGGGAATCCAATTCACTGAGCACTGTATAAGTATTTTCATTGGTGTAAATGCCATTTGCGCCTTCCACGATTCCATCCAGACGATAGGTTAGTTGTGCCGCAGGTGCATCTCTGTAAATGCGTGTGGTGCGTACGATGTATAGTGCGATAAGTGCTGTAAA
>JADLAH010000309.1 GCA_020848315.1 Chitinophagales bacterium
TGGCTGATTGCACACGGCAGTGCCGATGAGGCTGTTCCCCATTCCGCGGCATTACAGCTGCATCAGTGGAATACGCAAAGCAAACTGCATATCCTCAAAGATGCCGGACACACCTTCGGAGGGGCACATCCGTGGTATGATAAGGAACTGCCGGTGGACACCCGAACACTCGTGCAGGTGACCATTGAATTTTTCCTCGAACAATAACCTATTGCTTATCTTTCGGCGGACCAGATGGACGGTTTCTGTTATTGGACCTTCTGTTGCCGCCTGGTCTGTTGCCTTGCGGTTTATTGGCTTGCGGTGCCTGCCCGCCCGGCGCTTGTCCCTGTCCTTGTTGTGGTTTCTCCGCGGAAGGCTTCTGACCTGTATGGGCCGGCTTATTACCGCCCGGTCTGTTACCACCCTGACGCTGACCACCGCCCTGCGATTTATTTCTGTGGTGTTTTTTCTTATCTTTTCTATCCAGGCTCGCCAATGAAATTTGACCCACTACATCCGCGAACTCAATAGCTTCTTCTTCCGTTTTCTCTTCCACTTCGGCCAGATCAGTGATATCGGCAGGTTTTTTGCCTTGCGCATTCATCTCCAATACAGCCCTGACATTCTCCAGCGTAATCGGATAGAAAGTTCCTGACCCTTTCACGGTATAAAACATCAATCCTTTCAGCACATCTGTTTTCATCAAACGAGCATCGCCTGTTTCGAGTTGTAATATCTCTGCTTTTTCCGGCACGTCGCGCAACGCATCCAGATAGGTATCCAACTCGTAGTTCAGACAACATTTGAGTCGACCGCACTGACCGCTCAGTTTAGTCTGATTAATCGACAAATTCTGATAACGGGCGGCGGTGGTATTGACCGACTTAAAACTGGTCAGCCATGTAGAACAACACAATTCGCGGCCGCATGAACCGATACCGCCCACAATGCCGGCTTCCTGACGGGCGCCAATCTGCCGCATTTCAATCTTTACTTTAAACTCCGCAGCTAACACCTTGATTAACTCACGGAAATCAACACGACCATCAGCGGTATAATAGAAAGTTGCCTTTCTTCCGTCGGCCTGATATTGCACATCGCCGAGTTTCATATCCAGTCCCAGATTGCGGGCCAGCACACGCGCTTTCAGCATGGTTTCCTTTTCCTTGGCACGCGCCTGTTCCATCAGGTGCATTTCGCTTTCCTTCGCGATACGCAGGATGCCCGGAATATTTTCCGAATCTTCTTTCACGCGCTTTTTCTTCATCTGCAAACGCACAAGCTCGCCGCTCAGCGTAATTTGCCCCAGATCATAACCTGCAGCCGCTTCGACAATCACATAATCGCCGGTATACAAATCGAAATGCTTGTTGTTACGATAAAATCCTTTTCTTGAACCGTTTTTAAAACTTACTTCAAAAATCGGATATCGGGCAAAAGGATCTGCCGTAATATCACTCAACCAATCGTGTACTTCCAGTTTAGAACAACCTCCGGTAGCACAATGTCCGTTATTTTTACAACCTGTAGGCATTCCGCCCACGGTACCACAACTGTTACAACTCATTTTATTCTGTTGATATAGTCATTCAGGAATTAAAGACCTGAAAAGGCTACAGTTTAACCATTATTTCATTCCCCAACATATGGGTAATGACAAAAATACGGTAAAAAATGAGATTCTCACGCAGGATTTATGCGCAAATGTTAATCTTTTGTCCGCATGATGCGGTTCATTTTCAAAGACATATCCATCAGCACCATCTTAGGGCTCACATTTCGCTCTATTTCATAGTGCTTGCGACTGATTAACTGAAGCACCTTTTCCAGTTTGCCGTAAGTCAGCATGCGCTGCAGACGGACCGCCAGCTGCCGTTCGTCTTCGGCCAGCCGCGGCTGATATCCCGCGACATATTTTCCCATCAGTGCTTCTCTGAACAAATGAACGGCATATTCCAGGAAAGACTTCAGGTTCTCGCGCCCCATCTTGCCGTTTTCCTCTGTCCATCGGTATAACAAGCCCGGTTTGAAATTCAGGGCACTGTCCAGCCAGGTGGTCATCAGCGTCACTTCTTCGTGGGTTTCACTGTGCATCAGGCGCTGCGCTTCCTCAAAATTACCATCGGAAATATAAGCGATATGCTGTGTGCGGGATTGCGGCACGCCGTAGCGCAGCAGGGCTTGTGCCATGGCATCGTCGTCAATCTTATTAATCTTCAGCAACTGACAGCGGGACAATATGGTCGGCAGAATCTCTTCCTGATTTTCGGCAATCAGAATCAACACCGTATTGGAAGGCGGCTCTTCGAGCAACTTCAACAGGATATTCCCTTCCTTCGACAAGGCCTCCGCTTTCCAGATAATCTGCACTTTATAAGGCGCTTCAAACGGATGCAGGTTCATCGTACGGATAATGCTGCGGGCTTCTTCCGCGGAAATATTCCCCTGTTTATTCTCCGCATCTATAGCCTGCAACCAGTCGAGTTCATTGATATATGGCTGTTCTGTTATGACTTTCCGCCATTGCTGGATATAATCGACACTGAGGCTCGGATGCGGGGAAGGTTTTTTCGCAATGATCGGATAAGTATAATGTATATCCGGATGGATGAGCTTTTGCGCCTTTATGCAAGCGGGACAAACACCGCAACTGTCGTCGGGCTGCCTGTTTTCACAAACGAGATATTGCGTAAATGCCAATGCCAGCGGCAGCGCACCGGCACCGGGCTGCGACAAAAACAACTGCGCGTGCGCTACGGTATTTTGCTGCACCATTTCGATTAAATGCTGTTTAACCGCGCTTTGTCCGATGACGTTCCTGAAAAGCATGTGCGAATATAAGCCTATCGCTTTTTAAAAAACAAAATCAGCCGGCAATTTTATGAACTTTGAAACCGGATAATTGTTTATAAATTTACAGTATGAGTAAGAAAGTAGCCGTTATACGAAAAGCAAATTTCAACGCCGCCCATCAATTGTGGAATCCGGACTGGAGCAAAGAGAAAAACAAAGCTGTATTTGGATTATGCGCCAATGAAAATTACCACGGGCACAATTATACATTGGAGGTGAAAGTGATGGGAGAGATAGACGCGGAAACGGGCTACGTGATAGACCTGAAAATTATCAAGGACATTATAAAAAATGAGATTGAGGAAAGATTCGACCACAGAAACCTCAATCTGGATACGGAAGAATTCAAACACCTCAACCCTACCGCAGAAAACATTGCGGTGGTCATCTACGATTTGATACGGGCGAAACTGGATGCAAAATACGACCTGCACATCAAACTCTGGGAAACCGAAAAGAACATCGTGGAATATCCGTGTTGAGGGAAAAAGGCAATTACTGCAAGGTATTGTGCTGTTGCACACCTGGATCAATGTAGCAATGTAGTAATGTAATGATGTAATAATGTAGCGATGTAGCGATGTTTTTCTCTTACACTACAAGATGTGACGCCCAAACTAAATTTTCTTCCTGTCTGTTGGTGTCCCCACCAACAGAAATTAACGGATAAAAAGCATCTGTTTATCTTCTTTCCATTTCCTGCAATTACTAATGTTCTGCTTGCCTCATTGCAGCAGGTGACGCTGCGCTAAAACACCTGCTGTGAGCGGAGGAACACTACCACCTCCACTCCCCTACCCCTCTTTGGGTTTATAAAA
>JADLAH010000310.1 GCA_020848315.1 Chitinophagales bacterium
CCGATTATTCTCATTGCGACCTATATTTTCAAGGAAAAAGTACGGGTGTCTTTCAATGAGGTGCGCGATAAAGTAGCGCAGTTGAATGCATTTGTGCAGGAACATATTTCCGGCATGCGCATCGTGCAGATTTTTAACGCGCAGGAAAAAGAACAGCAGAAATTTGAAAAACTGAACCACGAACATTTTGTGGCCAATGACAAATCTGTGCTGTACTATTCCATTTTCTTTCCGGTGGTGGAAGTGATACTGGCTCTGGCGATTTCCTTGCTCGTGTGGTATGGCGCCAATCAGGTGATGAACGGATTCGCGACCATCGGTGTGTTCACTTCATTTATTCTGTACCTCAATCTCGCTTTTCGCCCGCTGCGGATGCTGGCAGATAAATTCAATACGCTGCAGATGGGTATCATCGCCTCGGAGCGTGTGTTCAGATTGCTGGATACAAAAGAGCAGATAGCAGACAAAGGAACGCTGGCACCGGAAAAAATCCGGGGAGATATAGCATTTAAAAACGTGTGGTTTTCTTACGACGAGGAACATTTTGTGCTCAAGGATATTTCCTTTTCGCTCCGCGCCGGAGAAACGCTGGCGATTGTCGGTGCAACGGGATCCGGTAAAACATCCACCATCAATATTTTGAATCGTTTCTACGAAATTCAGCAAGGCAGCATATTGCTGGATGGTGTGGACACCCGCGATTATCAGCTCGATAAACTGCGTTCGTATATCGGTATGGTGTTGCAGGATGTGTTTTTGTTTTCTGGGACGGTGATGGAAAATATTACGCTGAAAAATCCGAAGATAACGGAGGAACAAGTGTATGCTGCCAGCAAGATGGTGGGCGCTCATGACTTTATCATGGAACTGCCGGATGGCTATCAGCACAAGGTGATGGAGCGTGGCGCGACATTGTCTGTCGGGCAGCGGCAGCTGATTTCGTTTATCCGCGCTTTGGTGTACGATCCACAGATTCTGATCCTGGATGAAGCCACTTCCAGCATTGACACCGAGTCGGAATTGCTGATACAGCAGGCAATAGAAAAACTGATTAAAGGTCGTACTTCCATCGTGATTGCGCATCGCTTGTCCACCATTCAGAATGCGGATAAAATTATGGTGCTGGATAAGGGCGAAATCAAGGAAATAGACACGCACGAAACTTTGCTGCAGAAAGGCGAAGGTTATTACAAAAAATTATATGAGATGCAGTTTGTCGCTGCGGAACCCGATGTGATATGAAAAAACTGAAGATAGATGATGCGTTTACGTTGTTTCTCGACCGGGACGGCGTGATTAATAAAAACATCGACGGCGGTTATGTACTGAGCGAAGAGCAATTTGAATTTCTGCCAGGCGTGCTGGAAGTGATGCCCAAACTGGCGAAATTATTTCCGCGCATTGTGGTGGTGACCAATCAACAGTGTATTGCGAAAGGGTTGCTCACAGAAAAGGAACTCGATGAAATCCATCATATGATGATGAATATGGTCGAGTTGAACGGTGGCCGCATTGATGCGGTGTATTATGCACCCAATTTCAAATCGGAAGAAGACAGGCTGCGCAAGCCTAAAAACGGAATGGCCTTTCTGGCAAAAGCCGATTTTCCGGAGATAGTATTCCAAAAATCAGTCATGGTGGGCGATAAAATGTCGGATATGGAGTTCGGGAAATCGCTGGATATGTTCACTATTCTCGTGTCGCCGGCAGCGGTGGAGGATCCGTGGGTGGATTTTTCGGTGCGCGGACTGGCAGAATTGCCGGATTTGTTTGAATTCAGCTGATTTTTTGGCACGGATATTGACTTTTTCCTGGAAAGTAGTTACATTTGATAGTATATGCCACACATATACCCCAACATACCAACAAAAAAGCCTATGTATAAAACGTTTACACTCATTATAATATTGTGCACTGCCTTATTTTTTTTACCTAAGCAGGCTGCAGCGTTTTCAGCTGTGGAACTGAGCAGTGTGGACAGTAAGTTCGGAGATAAGGATATGGTGAAATTCTATCCTAATCCGATGACCACCAATGCGGTGCTCAAAATCAGTGAAGAGGTTGATTTGGAAAGAAGCAAAGTTGTGGTAATATTCTACAATATCGTGGGTAGTGAAGTATATAAAATCTCTAATGTGCGCGATTACGAACAAAAAATCGACCGCGAGATTTTCAAAAGCACCGGTATCTATTTCTTTCAGTTGAAAGTGGATGAGACCATTCTATCCACCGGGCGTATCACCGTGAAATAATTTTCGATACTAATTTTTTCCTGAATTTTAAGGCGTGACAGTTTCCGCTTCACTTTGTTGTTCCTCCGGTTCATCTTTGGCGTAGCTTGATTTTTCGCAGTTGAATTCCTGCACGAAGAAATCATCCATGTCATTTGCTTTCAGAATGAGTTGACTGAGGTATTGCTGTATCTCCGGTCGGCGGTCGGTATAGATATCGCTGAGGTGGATGCGATAGGAAAGATAAATCTGGTTGTGGTAGATGCCGAGTTGATAAGGCGCTACCGGATTGCTCAGCATGTAATTCAACAACTCGCCGAGGTTGCCGGTAGGCAGGTTGTTCATCGGCGAAGTCGCGTAGAGATAATCCTTTTCAAATACAAAAATGCGGACGAGCGCGCTGCCGGAATGAAACTCCCAGTATTCCTGTCCGCTTCTGGCAAGCACCGGGTTGATGCCCATTTTCGCGATGGCTTCCTCGACAAACTGCGTTAGCTTGCTGGTCTCAGAGGCATCAAATATTTTTTCATCTACATCCGCGCCGCACTCCGGACAGTAGTCGGTTTTTTCGTACATCAGCGATTTGCACGAATGGCATTTTACGGCATAAACCATCGACTTATTCTGTGAGAAGGAGTACAATTCCGCTTGCAGATCTTCCGCCGGAATGGCAAATCCCACGTTGTCGGCATCCGTAAATTTTGCGGTCGTTACACCGACGAGCTCGCCATTGGCATTGACCACCGGACCGCCGCTGTTGCCCGGATTTACGGCCGCGTCCGTCTGGATATAGGTTTTGCCTTCCAGCATCTGCCGTTCGTTGGAGACGATGCCTTCCGTGATGGTATATGGCATGCCGAACGGATAGCCCAATACAAACACCTTGTCGCGGCTCTGCACCTGTTGCACTTTTTCGAAGGGAACGGAGATCGGCGGATGAATATCATCACATTTCAGAAAGGCAATGTCGGTATCCGGATTTACATAGACCACGCGCGCCAGAAATCGGTCCTGTTGCTGGTTCTCAATCGCCACTTCCTTATTGCCTTCAATCACGTGATAGTTGGTGACAAATACCTGCGGTTCCTGCAAATAGAAACCGGAACCCGAGCCACTGGCCGTATTGATTTTGAAAACAGCATTTTTTAGTTCTTCGTGGTTCATATTCGTCGCTCCATCGGGTGTAAAAGTTGAGTTAAAATCCGAAAATTCTTCTGAAAAATCCTTTTTTCTTTTTCGGAAGTTCGGCGTTTTTTTCCTGAGCTGCTATTTCTGCCTGCTCTTTTTTCTGCAATTTATCTGATTTGATAAGATATTCGAGTCGCTCATACATGTGTCGCGCCGCACCTGCTACGGGCTGTGAAGAGGTTTTTTCCATCGCCTTTGTAATAATATCCGCGTGGATATCTTCGAGGTTATTGGAATACAGGAAATTGAGAATGCCGTATTGCATCGTCAGCAATGCGCCGAGGTAATCCTGACCCTTTATCTCTTTGGTGGAGGTGTCGTAAGCATATTGCAATCCGTTGCGCAGACTCTCGAGGGAAGCCTTGAATTTATACGGCACGAATACTTCAATCTTGTACAGATTGCTGATGAACTGCTGCTTGTCCATGCTTTGCAGTTTCTTCAGGAATTCCCGCGCGGCACTCAATCGCTGGTAATAATCGTCTTTTCCGTTCAGGACATTGAATGTCTTTTCAATCTCGCTGCGCAGGTTGCCCTGTGGCGCACAGTAATAATCTATTTTGAGTAAGGTAATCGCCAGGATATCCCACAAATAGGTAGTTTTTCGCTTGCTTTCCAGAATATCATAGGCCTCAAATGCTTCGCGGATGTAGAGCTGCACGGTATTCCACACGGTCTCCTGCACATCGGTCGGGTAAGGTTCAATATGCGGTTCCTGGATCCTGCTGGCGCCGAACTTGGAGATGAATTCATCGTCGTAGTTGTCGGCGTTGATGCAGATCTCGCGGATGATATTGTAAATTTTGTAGGGTTCACACAAATCCAGCGGACACTGATAGTGGAAATACAGTTGGTCGTCTTTCAGTTCGATGCGCGACAAGGTCAGCGGTGTGACATTAATCTGTGCCACCTGTCGCAACAGCGGAATGCGTTTGGCATTGCCGATATTCAGAAAAGGCGCGGTGATTTCAAATTCGGTGTCGGAAATGCGGATCTCCACAATGATGGAACCATGCGGAATCTTGTAGTGTGTGCGCTCCGCGTTGGCATATTTTTCTTCAATACCGGGATGTATGTAGCGGATGCATTCGCGCACGGTTTTAGCATAGTCGCCCGTATCATACAATTCCTGTATGCTGTCCCAGATATCAATATTCAGTTGACTGTTCAGATAGCCTGCAATAGTAGGATGAAAAGATAAACTGGTATTCATATAGCAGCGGCTGCACGTTGTTTATTGATGTCCGGATGTATTTTCCTTTATTAAAAAACGCGGTTGCATCCGGACAGTGCGCCTTCAAAAATACCACTTTATATTTTATTCAATTAAAAAACGTAGCAGTTTCGACCTATTTTCCTACATTTGAAAAACTATTTTTTCATTCCATGGTCAAAATCGTGCTGGCAGATGCTCAATATCTTATCCGTTTCGGGTTGAAAAACCTGTTGGCGGATGTGAAAGGTGTTAAGATTGTCGGTGAAGCCACGGATTCGGAAGAATTGATGGAACTGGCGCAGACTACTCATCCGGATGTAGTCATCTTCGACTATAACAACGAGAAGCATTTTTCTATTGATGATATTCTGGCGGTGCGAAAGATTTCTCCGGGCACCAATTTCCTGATTATCTCTTCGGATGAAACCAAAACCAATGTGTTCAAGGTGATTGAATCCGGAGCATTGAGTTTTCTTACCAAGGAATGCGACAAGGATGAGATTGTGAACGCGATTTTTGCTACCGCCAAAAGTGAGAAATTCCTGTGCCACAAAATTATCGATATCATTATTGAAAAACACGTACACACCGGCGAAGACAACTGCAAGGCATTCAACCTGTCGCTGCGGGAAACGGAAATTATTAAGTTGACCGCCAAAGGATGGACCGCCAAAACGATAGCCGGTCACCTGTTTCTCAGTACGCACACCGTGTATACCCATAAAAAAAACATCATGAAGAAGCTGAAGATTAATTCATCTTCCGAGATGATCGTGTATGCCATTCAGAATGGCCTTATTACCAAAGAAGAATTGGGCGAGACGGTGATGTAATCTCATTTTCTTATTCGAAGTTTAATCAGAGTACCTAACATTAGGTATCAAAATCCCATTTTTTGTGATTTCTCAGGTCACATTTGTTCCCTAATATTGCATACTATTTAAAATTAGTCTAAATAAATTTAAACAATAAATCATCAGTACCCATGAAAAAGCAATTTTTTACCGCATTAGGTTTCGTCGCTTTCGGAACTTTCTTTTCCGCCTGCCAGAAAGAAGACAAACCGGATTTAGTCATTCCAACCAGCTATACCAGCGAATCTTATGACGCCAATGTCACCGTTGAGAAGGCACTCAGAAGTCAGTTAACTTCTTTCGCCAATTACATGAAAGTAGGAGATAATGTGGCGAATAAACTGGTGTCAGACTCGCTCGATTACTATTTTTCAGAAAACGGA
>JADLAH010000311.1 GCA_020848315.1 Chitinophagales bacterium
CTCATTCTGGAGAAAAAAGCCAACTGGTGGGGCGATAAACTGGAAAAAGAAAACCAGTATTTTCAGGCTTATCCGAAAAGACTGGTTTTTGAAACCATCAATGATTTCAATACCGCGCTGACGGCATTGGTGGATGAAAAACTGGATTTCATCTATGTTACACCGGTAAAAGAATATGTGGAACTGGACAATTCCAAAAAATTCAAAGAAAACTTTGTAAAATCAGAGCCACAGATGCTGGCTTATCAGGCCATCGGCATCAATACCAAAGATAAAATCCTGAGTGACGCGAAAGTGCGTCAGGCACTCTGCTACCTGACCAACGTAGATCAGATTATTGAGAAAGTATTATACGGCAAAGGAACACGCACCGTAGGTTCTATTCTGCCTATGAAAAAAGACGCCTACAACACTGACATCAAACCATACGCGTATGATGTAGAAAAAGCAAAAGCCTTACTGGCCGAAGCCGGTTGGGCAGATACAGATGGAGATGGCTTGTTGGACAAAGTGATTGATGGTAAAAAAACAAAATTTGAAATCAGTTATTCCTACAATAGCGGCAATCCGCTCAGAGAAACCGTAGGATTACTGATTCAGAATTCCTACAAACAAGCTGGCATCAAAGTAGAAGTGAAAGCGCTGGACTGGGCTTTATATCTGGATGAACTGAAAAAACACAATTGTCAGTTGTACTATCAGGGTTGGGTAAAACAACCACGTCCGGATGATGAAAAACAAATCTTCCATACCTCTTCTGCCAATGGCGGATCCAACTACATGAGCTTCGGAAATGCACAGACAGACGCGCTGATTGAACAAATACGCACGGAACTGGATGAAACAAAACGCAACGAACTGTACAAACAATGGCAGGTGATTCAGCATGAAGAAGTGCCTTACATTTTCCTGTATGTTCAGAATTTCAGAAACTGCGTACACAAACGTTTTGAAAATATTGGTGCAGGCCCAGTATATCCGGGCGTGTGGTTTGCCGGCTTCAAAGTGAAAGAAGGCTATAAAGTGGAAGGCGCGACAGCCGCAAAATAATCATTCACCGAAAGACGGAAAGTAACTTTCCGTCTTTCGTATTTTCATGCTTATGTTAAAATACATCATTAAAAGGATATTGATTTTCATTCCAACGCTGTTGGTCATTTCCCTCATTACATTTATGCTGAGCACCAGCGTTCCCGGCGACCCGGTGGAGCAGATGCTGAACAGCAACAGTGAGATGGGAAGTTCCGCGAATGCAATCGCCTCCGAAAAAGCCTATATCGATAAGAGGCAACAATTGGGACTGGATTTGCCGGTGTTTTATTTCAGTCTGTCTAACGCGGCATCGCCAACGAATCTGCATGAAATCCCCAAGAAATTTCATCGTGAGAATTTAGCGCGCCTCATCGATCAGTATGGCAACTGGCCGGAAATAAAGGCCTACTACGACAAAATACGCGCCTTTGAAATTGCAGTCGGCGACACGCCACGCGATTCCACCAACGGCGATGCGCTGATAGCTATCCGCGATAATCTGCAGAAAATCTTCCTGAACTATGAGCACAATGCCGTTGAAGTGGCGATGAAAAACATAGAAAAGGAAGTCCGGCAATACCCTTCACTCGCGGGTCTTGCTGCACCGGAACAGGCTTTAAAAAGCGCCTATGAGACTGTGCGCGCCAAAGCAACACCCTCCAAAAAATATATTCCGTCCATCCATTGGTATGGCACGGAAAACCAATACCACAAATGGATTACCAAATTTCTCACCGGCGATTTCGGCATCTCTTATCAGGACGGCCGACCGGTGAAAAATGTATTGTGGGACGCTGTAAGATGGACGGTTCTACTCAGTATCTTTTCCATCATCCTGACCTATCTGATTGCCATTCCGCTGGGTATCATCTCCGCGGCGAGAAAAGGCAGCAAACAGGATCAGACTATTTCCACCTTCCTGTTTATGTTGTATTCCCTGCCCAACTTCTGGGTAGCCACCCTGTTGATTATTTTTTTTGGCGGCGGCGACTTTCTGGGCTGGTTTCCTGCTTATGGCGTAGGCGAAATCGACAGCAGCATGGGCATCCTGGAAATTGCAGGCACACGCACCTACCACCTGATTTTGCCGATGATCTGTTTTACTTATGGAGGCTTGGCATTTCTGTACCGACAGATGCGCGGCGCCATGATTACCACCCTCAGTCAGGATTATATCCGCACCGCAAGAGCCAAAGGACTGGAGGAGAAAGAAGTATTATGGAAACATGGTTTTAAAAACTCTCTGCTGCCTATTATTACCCTGTTTGCGAGTGTCTTCCCGTTGGCTATCAGTGGTTCCATCGTTATTGAGATTATCTTCTCGATTCCGGGCATGGGCAAACTGGCTTATGAAGCACTGGTGGCGAGAAACTATCCTATCGTTTACACGGTGGTGATGTTCTCCGCTATCCTCACACTGATTGGCTATCTCGTGGCAGATATTTTGTATGCGGTGGTAGATCCGCGCATTTCTTACAACAAAA
>JADLAH010000312.1 GCA_020848315.1 Chitinophagales bacterium
CATAAATATAAAAATAAATCGCATCATTTAAGATTTATTTTCTTTCGATTTCGATGCAGTTGGTTAATGTTCTGCTTTGTGCAAGGTGGCAGGTGACGCTGCGCTAAAACACCTGCCACAGGCGTGGGAAGCACCTAGTAAAACGAAGATACAATATTTAATCAATAGCTTCATTCTACATAGCTCTTTGTTATAATTTCGGTTGTTGGGAACATCAACCGATAATGTTAATTTGTTTATTATATTTGAGCTTTTCGGTGGCTTTCCCGTTTGGCGCGAGTGTTACCTCAGCGCTCTCGTGCCTATTTAATCCGCCGTTCTGACTGGAATTCAGCATTATTTTTTATTTACAAAGAAGTGTTTCGCTTCGCTGAATAGACTTCGTCGCGTCAGCCATTCCTTCATGGGTGCATTGCTATATCAGTACATTGGTACACCATCCGGCAGTGTAAAATACATAAAAATGCTCCTGTGTTCTGGAAAAATCCCGTCAGATAGTAGCATGGACCGCGGTGATTGCCTATCTTTGTACATGATGGAAACATCGAAGAAAAATTTCCCTGTAATCGGTATCATTGGCGGTGGACAATTAGGTAAAATGTTCATCCAAAAGGCGTCGCAATGGTCGGTGCCTGTAAATATCCTGGATAAAGACGAACACTGCCCGTCCGGCGTACTCGCGAACCGCCACTTGCTGGGCAGTATTACCAATGGAGACGACATTCAGCAACTCGCCGACATCTCCGATGTGCTGACCTGGGAGATTGAACACATCGACGTAGACAAACTCATCGAACTCAAGGCGCAAGGCAAAACCATTATTCCCGATCCGGATATCCTGAAAATCATACAGGATAAAGGCCGCCAGAAAAACTTCTATCAGCAACATCAGATTCCGACCGCTCCTTTTTTTGTGGCAAAAGACAAATATCAGGCCGCGGAGATGCTGGCAAAAACCGGATTCCGGAAAATGGCGGTCAAAGCCTGTACCGGAGGATACGATGGCAAAGGCGTTTTCATTACGGAGCGCCATGCTGTATTGGAAAATCCGGACATTATCCCGTTTGACGGCGAACTGATGGTGGAAGAATTTGTGCCGTGCAAGACGGAAATCGCCGTGCTGGTAGCTCGTAATCAGAAAGGCGAGATGGCAGTATATCCTGCGATAGAAATGGAATTCGATCCGGTCAGCAATCTGGTTTCCTTCCTGAAATCGCCGGCCAATATTCCGTATCATCTGGAAGTGCGCGCCGAGCAGATAGCCCTGCAGTGCGCTTCTGCTTTCAACAGTCCCGGATTGCTCGCCGTGGAGTTTTTCCTGTCGGAAGAGAATGAGCTGCTGGTCAATGAAATTGCACCGCGCCCGCACAATTCCGCTCATCACACGATAGAAGGCTTTTTCACCTCACAGTATGAGCAGTTGCTCCGCGTTTTGCTGGGTATGCCGCTGGGTGCCACGCACCTCAAAATGCCCTGCTCCATGGTGAATCTGGTCGGCCCCGAAACAGGATCTGGCAGATACCGCCTTCGGTATTTCAATGAACTGAATGCCCTGCCGGGTGTGTATGTTCATCTGTATGGCAAAGAGGAAAGCAAGCCGAACCGCAAGCTCGGTCACATCACCATGGTGCAACCCAGCATGGAAAAATTATTGGAAATCACACAGAAAGTACGAACTTTAACAGAGATAGAAATTATAGAATAGAAATGGGGTTAGGATTTGAGCGGAAAAATCTCAAATCTCAAATCTCAAATCTCAAATCTGAATTATGGAGAAAGTAGCCATCATCATGGGGTCCGACAGCGACTCGCCGGTCATGAAAGAAGCCGCAGCGGTATTGACGGAACTGGGCATCGGTTTTGAATATACCATCGTGTCCGCGCACCGCACCCCGGAGCGCATGTACGATTTCGCACGCTCCGCGCATGAACAGGGTTGCAAGGTCATTATCGCCGGCGCCGGTGGCGCCGCCCACCTGCCGGGTATGGTGGCCGCGATTTCACCATTGCCTGTCATCGGCGTGCCGGTACAGAGCAAAGCGCTGAGCGGCCTCGACTCGCTTCTGTCCATCGTGCAGATGCCGGGTGGCGTGCCCGTGGCGACAGTCGCTATCAACGGCGCGAAAAATGCCGGCATCCTGGCCGCGCAAATCCTGGCCGCGCATGATGCAGCATTACTGGAAAAAATCATTGCCTACAAGAAAAATCTGGAGCAGCAGGTGATGGAGAAAAACAAGACCTTCCGGCCTTAATAAACTTCGTTTTAAGGTGCACTTGTTTCTGCCGGTTGCAGCAAGGGCAATAACTGACGCGCCATCTCATGGCTTTGCAGCTTCGCACCGCGGTAATTTAAATGGTGAAAATTATAGCCATAGTCCACTGCGTAGTATTTCGGATATTTCCGCGGATCAGCCACTTCAATTTTTGCATCGTCGGGCATGGCGTGGAACACCGGCAACAATAAACTGTAATTCGTCCGGGCGCGTGGTGGTAGTACAAAAAACACCCTTATACCCATTTTCTTACATTTGTTATAAGCTTCCATACAAAGCTTGACCATGGCCGCATTGGCCTTGTCTTTGTCGGTATATTGTTCAAAACTTTTTCTCACTTCGCTGGTCAGGCTGTCTCGTTTCACAGCATTGCTTTCATACTCGCGCTTCGACTGGCGGATGAGCGTGTCTTCCCACTGGTATTCCATAAACATGCGGTGTTCCTCATAGTCGTACGGATAAAAACCATCTTTTTTATTGCCCAGATAGCCGGTTTCATAAGTATCTTTCTGGAAGATAAATTGCATCACTTCCGGCATAAATCCGATTTTCAGGATATTCTCTACCCAACTCATCACATAGAAATAGCAGAATTTCAATCTTGTTTTCAGGTCGTCTTCCAGTGTAGGAATGATAGACAAAGCGCGATAGGTGGAAGTGGCATTGTGCCAGCACACCCATTTGGAGGTATGCAGGTTGGCCGGGAAGAAATAAGGCTCACTGCTGATGCTGATAAACACATATTTCAGATTGGGATTGCGGATCTTCAGCATCTCATCGAGGTCGGTCATCTGCTCCACAAACGTGTGGCCATCCACCGCGATATTATAAGAACGGAAATCGATGCCGTTTTTTTGAAGTGTACTGTCAATGATAGAAGGATCGATGTGTCGGTATTCGAGACTGCCACCCATGTATACAGCATTATATTGCTCGCTGTTTTTTTTGTAATGTTCAAACTTGACGGTTTGTGTGCTGTCACCCCAATAGAACGGAAGCGTGAACTTCATCACCAGCGACAGTATCAGAATAATTCCTGCCAGTATACCCGCTTTATATAGAATCTGTTTTATCATGGTGCTTAATACTGGAAGTAAACAAATGTGGTGTTATTAAATACGCCAAACCAGACGATGCAGGCCAGCAATACAATATAGATGCTCCAACGGAAGTTGCGGTTTTTGGCCAGCACCACCTGTTCTATTTTGCGGTCGCCGGTGAGTGCTTCCACGACAAACAATACCACGATGAAGAACACCAGAATGCCGAGCTGGATAGTGCCTTTGTGCAGGAGCCACTCCGTGAGGTAATTGGCAGTATGTAGTTTAAACAGATTGCCGTATAATGGCGTTGCAATGGCCGTCCACGACACCGGATTTTCCGGATGTGCCGCATTCAGAGCCATCTGCGCGCTGTACACCCTGAACAGCAGGAAGCAGAACAGGAAAATCAGAATCGTCACCACGCTGTGTGCCCAGTCGGGAAAATATTTGTCAAATAATTTATACGTGTTGCTGGGACGGATAGCGCGCACCACATTATTCTGCCAGAGATAGCGGATGGCCATGGCGCAGCCCACCATCGTAAAGGAAATCACCATCGGCCAGTTGGCGCCATGCCACAAGCCGCAGATTGCCAGTACAAAAATTACATTGAATACCACTTTGGCACTTTTTGCCTTGTAGGCACCGAGGTAGAAAAACACGTAATCCGTCAGCCAGGTGGACAATGAAATATGCCAGCGCGTCCAGAAGTCAGCGAGATTTTTGGAGAAGAATGGCCGGCGGAAATTTTCCATCACATCAATGCCCAGCACTTTGGCGCCACCCAATGCGAGATCCGAATAGCCGGAGAAATCGCAGTAAACCTGCAACAGGAAAAAGAATGCGCCGAGCCAGGTTGTCCAACCGCTGACCTCGTTGTAGTGCGCGTACATGTCATTCACATAAAATGCAAGCCGGTCTGCAATGACGACTTTCTTAAACAAACCCCAGCCCATCCGGAAGAGACCTTGTTGCAGGTTGCTGTAATCAAAGGAATGTTCTTTATGTAGTTGCGGCAACAGGTTTCTCGCCCGCTCGATCGGACCATTTACCATCACCGGCCAGAAAGCGGTGAAAGCCGCGAAATAGCTGAATCGCTGCTCGGCTTTTGTTACGCCTTTATAGACATCAATGGTGTAGCTCAGCGACTGGAAGGTGAGGAAGGAAACGCCGACAGGCACCACCCAGGTGTTGAACCACGGCTCCGGCACAAACCAGCCAATATGCAGCAGACCCAGTAAATCGCGGATATTATTATCGACGAAGTCGATGTACTTGAACGTAAAGAGTATGCCGAGATTGACCGCCATGCTCAGGAACAACCAGCGTTTTTTCTGCGAGATCTTATCCGTCGCATCCATCATTTTGCCCGCAATAAAGTCATTGCAGGTGATGGTGAGTAGGATGATGGTGAAGTAAGGACTGAAGCTGCCGTAGAAATAATAACCACCTGCCGCCAGCACCATGTGCTGGAATCGCCTCGGGACAGCAAAATAGAGATAGCAGAAAACCGGAAAGAACAGGAAAAAGTGTAACGAGTTAAACAGCATATCCTAATTTTGGTCAGACAGTTGGAAAGAATTTTTCAAAAATAATAAAAAATACCCACGTACATCCATAAAATACTATGCCTATTTTTGTGTAAATACTACCCGCATTTGAACTTGCCCTTTAATAAAGAAAAACTGCAGCGCGCCTTACAGGATAAACACCTGGGTTTTGTATTGAAGGGCAGTCTGTCTACTGCCATTACGTTGTTCTTTGTGCAGGGACTCCGGTTTATTTCCGGCGTATTGATAGGTCGCTACTATGGTGCGGAGGCGTCCGGCCGGCTGACACTGGTGGTGACCGTCATGGGCATTCTGGCTATTTTCATCAATTTCGGTATAAAAGATGCCTTACAGAAGCTGATTCCGGAATACCGGGAAAAGTACAATCTGCGGGCGGCCTATTCGCTCTTTCTAAAGAGCAATGTGCTGATTCTGCTGTTTTCCGCTGTCGGTGGCATCTTGCTGTATTTCGGTGCGCCCGCGCTGGCACATTACTGGGAAGAACCGGATATGATACCACTGTTCCGATGGTCGGCGCTGTTTCTGCCGTTTTTTGTGCTGGGTGAATTAAATTATTTCAGTCTGCGTGCCGCCATGAAAGTGCACACCGCCAACGTGTCGCTCGTGTTGCCCACCGTGATTCGCATCGTGGCTTTGCTGGTAGTCACTTACTGGTTTTATCATCTGGACAACCCTATTTATCTGCACTGGACGACTTTATGCGTGCTGCCCTGGTTGTTTTCGCTGTGGCCGGTGTATCGCTATTTCCACCAGCCATCGCGGCAGGATGAGGTGTTGGGGCAAGTGCATCATCAGGAAATTCTGTCGGTCGCATTTCCCATGCTGATGACTTATGCCGCTTTTATTGTCATCAATTCCGCGGATGTATTCTTGCTGAAGTCATTCGGTATCGACACGGCGGATGTCGGCATTTATAAAACGTGTACGAATATCTCCATGCTGGCGGCAACCTTGCTGGTGGCACTGAACACCACGGTGCAGCCCAAGATTACACAATTATATACACAAAACAACCTGCAGGAAGTGCAGCGCATTGCGCAGAAATCCTCCAAGCTGATTTTCTGGCTGAGTGTGCCTGTGTTTCTCATATTGATTTTCGGCGCTAAATATGTGATGTGGCTGTATGGTAAGGAATTCCTGAGCGGAGCGGTGAGTCTCGCGATCATGACCGTTGGTCAGGTGGTGAATACCCTGTGCGGCCCGACGGCACAGCTGCTGAATGCCACCGGCTATCACAAGTCGTTTCGCAACATCTCTTTCTTTGGTGCGGTGCTGAATATTCTGCTGAATATTTTCCTGATTCCGGCCTACGGCATCGAAGGTGCTGCCGTGGCGAATGCACTCAGTGTGATAGCGTGGAACCTCGTCGGAACCGTGTATATCAAAAAGAAATTTGGTTTTTATATCTGGTATATTCCGTTTAAAAAAATGAAATAATACATTCCAGGCCCGATTATGGTGTAGATGCGTATTGTTACAACATCTTTTCTTTCGCTTTTATCCGCTTCCTGATTATCCATATTAACATCCATACTACTAATAGACCGATGGCAACCGGAAATAAAATGATGACAAGAGACAGCACCGAAAATAAGCTGTCTTCTACAGTATAAGGATTGCCCAATTCAACACTATCAAACAACAAATTATCGAGTGGCTGTAAGCTGAATGTGTCTATTGCCGCAAATAAAGCCGCTGCCCGGGGTGGGATTTTGTTGAACTGAAATAATTTGTCTCTTTTGTAATAGGTAATAATCAGATTGTCCTTTGGGGTTGGTGAAAAGTTGGATTTGCTTCCGGCAAAGATTGCATATTTTTTGTTGTACCTGAAATCAAATCCATCTGAAATACCCTTGACATAATCCAGTTTA
>JADLAH010000313.1 GCA_020848315.1 Chitinophagales bacterium
CGCAATCACACTGTCGCCCTGAATCTGCTGTGCGGTCAGGCCTTCCAGCGTAAGTTCCGATTCCTTCGAAAGTATATCGATGGAATAGAAATAAGACGCTGCGCTCCAGTCGCCTTCCACAAAAAACGGTCGTGGCTGGTACTTCGCGTGCGGAATGCGGATGATATTGCCTTCAAAGGCCGTTTTCACCCCGAAATATTCCATTATTTTCAGCGTCATGCGGATATATGGCACGGCCACACTCGTGCCGGTTAAATGCAGTTCCAATCCTTCGGACAGCGTCGGAGCAATGAGCAACAACGCCGTAATATATTGCGAGGAAGTATCCGCCGGCAATTCTACCTTACCGCCTTTCAGTTTTTTCCCTTTGATGCGCAGCGGTGGAAAATGCTCCTCGTTCTCATAGCTGATATCCGCGCCCAGCTGCCGCAACGCGTCCACCAGAATACGGATAGGGCGCTGCTGCATCCGTTCGCTGCCCGTCAGCACCACTTCCCTGCCCTCCTGAGTGGCTAGAAATGCCGTCAGGAAACGATACGTTGTACCACCGGCACCTGCATCCAGCACAGTATCATCCGATGCCAGCAATCGCTGCAGGAAAACCGTATCATCCGCATTCGACAGATTTTCCAGCGCTATCTGATGACCACATAAAGCATCTATAATCAGCACGCGGTTGCTGATACTTTTGGAACCATTTAAACGAATAACGCCTTCCAACAGGTCGGCTTGCGGAGGATGTATGGTGTATACTGTCGACATGATACACAATACTACAAAAAAAGGGAAATATACCGCATGAAAAGAGTTGAATAAAACTTTACCATTGTCGCTTACACAACAGACAATGTATCCGGAATGGCGGTCAATGAAAATTAAGAAGCAGCCTGTTCGCCGCCCATAAACTTATCCTTGTTTTTTATCCAAAGCAAGATAATAGCACCGACCAGAATAATCGGAGCGGCCAGCAGATAGTTGACACCATCGTTAATGCTTTTGGCATACTCCGATTCCTGCACGGAACCTTTGCACATGGCACATTGCGCTTGAGCGGCCACTGACCACAACACCATGATGCAGGTCAGCAGAAACGGAATCAGACGATTGGATTTCATAGTATAAAGTTAGCCTGTTTTATTAAACAGTGTATCAAAATGATGTTAATTCTGATTAATAATACGGCGAAATCATCAGGTAGACAATCACGCCTGTCACACTCACATACAACCATATCGGGAAAGTGATGCGCGCCAGTTTTTTGTGTTTATCAAATTCCGCGGTCAATGCACGGTAGGCCGTGTATAAAATGAACGGCAGTATCACGCCCGCCAGCACAATATGCGTGAGCAGGATAATCAGGTAAAAAACGCGGATCGTACCGGCATCTTTCGGATAGGAAGTAGATTCCGTGAGCAGGTGATGCAATACATAACTTACCAGAAAAAGAGAGGACAATACGATGGCGATAAACATCGTTTTTTTATGCGCTTCATATTTCTTTGATTTGGCAAAATACACCCCCAACATTAGTAAGACGGACACAGTACCGTTGATGCAAGCGTTGATGGTGGCGAATATATGCGGATCGAAGCCCAGGTCAACTTCCAGCTTCACATTAGCCAATGCGGTAATCGCCAGGAATATAATCAGTGAAAACACACCGATGATGATACCTGCTTTCTTGTCATCTTTCTGCAGTATCGGCTGAAATACGGAATTCTTGTTCATAGTAAAAATTATAGCGCAAAGTTATTGTACATCCTATGGAATGACAAATAAAACGGGAAGTTAGTTGCAGAAAGTGAGGATTATTTTTTCTTCATCGGCACGATATAGCTCACCAAGAGCGTTTGAATATCGTCCATCATGCGATCTACACTTTGGTCGTTGGTACCGTCATAATATCCACGGATGCGACCTTCTTTATCGAGCAGTACAAATTTCTGGTCGTGTATGAAATCATTGGGACCACCATCGCCCTGCATCGCCGTGATGAAATAGCCATTGCGGGCCAGTTTATAGATTTCCTTTTTGTCGCCGGTAAGCAGGTGCCACATCTTGGAGTTGACATCCTTCTCAACGGCATAGTCGAACAGGCGCGGCACGGAATCCGTTTCAGGATCTACCGTATAAGACAGAATGAGCACATCTCTGTCATTGATAAACTTATCCTGCACGCGTTTCAGATTGCGGGACATATCAATGCAGATACTCTGACATGTAGAAAAGAAAAAATCTACTACCACCACTTTTCCGTTCATGATTTCGCGACGAATGGTATCGCCGTTGTGATTTACAAAAGTGAAATCCGGCACAGAGAAATAGGCGGTATCTTCATATTCACGGCCTTTGCTGTCTTTGGCCATATAGGCTTCTTTCGGGCCATAAATAGGTAAACACCGGTCCGTCTCTAAAGTCGGCCGGTGTTTATGCTGATAATCGAAAAACAGAAAAAAAACCACCGGGAATACTACCACTACGATGAGTGCAGCTAAGAAGCCGAGGCTGTTTTTTTTCATTCGAGGTATGTTTTATTTAGGAAAGTTTAAGTGCAACCAGTAGTTTCCTTCTACGACAAATGCGATAAGTGCCCAAACGAGGAAAATCAAAGGTACTCCCAAAGAGATGATGAACGCACGTTTTTCGTATTTCAAGTGCATAAATTCCGCAATGATGAAGAATGCTTTCAACACACTCGCCAGAACGAAAAAGAGATTCAGTATAAATTTAGGAATGAGGTGACCAAGCGTCAATGCAATCACTACTTCCACTACTGTGATAATAGACAACCACAGGGTAGATTTCCATACTGCCGCTACCTGTGATTTATATTGTTCTTCTGTTAAATGACCGCTCATAAAAAGTATATTTTAGATGATATTGTTTTCAATTAGGAATAGATTACATCAGATAGAATGCGAGGAATACGAATACCCACACTAAGTCTACAAAGTGCCAGTACAAGCCCAGTTTCTCAATCATTTCGTAGTGTCCGCGTTTGTGGAAAGGACCATTAGCAGCACCGATTAAACCGTATACGTTCAGGCAAACCCCTGTGAATACGTGGAAGCCGTGGAAGCCGGTGATACCGAAGAATAATGCACCAAATGCTACCGGACCAGGAGACATGGCCATTTTTTCCAAAAACAGTGTTGTTTTCCCTGCTTCATTTGGTCCGAATGGGTTATAGAATGGACGGAGTCCTTCGTGGATTAAGTTGTTCCACTCCCAAGCCTGACAACCGAGGAAGAACACACCACCTACGATACCCCAAAACATCCAGGTTACTACACCTTTTTGATTCATTCTGTGTCCTTCCTGTACCGCACGTACAACCGCCACGGAACTTAAGATCAGGACGAAGGTCATCACACTCACGAAACCGAGCGGCACGTTAGCGTGCGCCATGAAAGGGAATGATTTGAAGACCACGTTCGGATCCGGCCACCATGGTTGCGATATGCGGATGGTTGCATATGAAATCAGGAAAGCAGAAAAGGTAAATGCGTCAGACAATAAGAAATACCACATCATGGTTTTACCATAACTGATATTCAGTGCCGAATTTTCACCTCCCTCTCCGTTGTTAGGAGTCGGTAATTGATCTACGTGATGCTCTTCTTTAATTTCTATAACTTCTGCCATTACAGTGCTGTTTATAAATGATCTATTTTAAATTATAACTTAAAAAGAAATAGAGATATACCCACAAGATACCCATAAAATGCCAAAATAGCGTTAATAAATCGGTACGTATTGTAAGAATACCTGTATTGCTGTTTATTTCTTGACTTGGCTTTCTCCATTGATAAATGGAATATGCAAATGCTACCAACAGGAACAACAACCCGAAAGCAAGATGTGCCGCGTGCAGGAATGTAATTACGTAAAAGAATGGTCCGGCTGGATTTGGATTGAAGGACAGATATATTCCTGTATCTGTCAATTGCTGCCAACCTTGTATCTGATAAATACAAAACAGTATACCCAATACCAAGGTAAAAAACAGTCCCAGCATAGTCAGCAACGGCTGCTTTTTCTTGTTGGCTACATGTGCCACCTGTAGGAAAACACTACTCAGCAATATCAGCAGCGTAGACACTTTGAATGTCTCCGGGATAGAAAATGCTGTCCATGCGCCGCCCGCACCTTTTCTCACCAGAAAAGCACTGGTCAGACCTGCAAAAATCATCGATGTTGTCAAAATGAACAACCACATCGTGAAGCGATGAGCTCCCTGATTGTTGATGGTATATTTTAAATTTGACGTTGACATGATTATACTTTATCGATTACGTAAGCAATAAACACCACAGGAATATAGATAAAAGAAGCAAACATCAATTGTTTGGCGCTTTTATCCGTTAAATCTGTTGCCAGCTGAATACCTTTTAAAAGAAAATACATACCTGCAATCAGCGAGATTACAAAAGAAACAATGCCGCTCATGCCAATAATGTATGGCAGTGCCCCTACCCCTAACAATGCAACCAGATACGGAATATTTTGCAGCGCAGTAATTCTGTTTTTACCCTCTGCACTTGGCAATAATTTATAACCGGCTTTCAGGTAGTCGTCGTGCAACAACCAGGCGATGGCCCAGAAGTGCGGAATCTGCCAAAAAAACTGAACAGCAAACAATACCAATCCACCCAATCCGATGCTGCCTGTAGCCGCTGTCCAACCTATCAACAAAGGCATGGAACCTGGAATTGCCCCGATAAATACGGCAGATGGACTCACTCTCTTAAAAGGCGTATAGATGAACGCATAAGATATTAAAGCGAGGGCACCTAGTAATCCGCTGATGGGATTGAATACCATTCCTAAAATGGAAATCCCGGCCACACCGCTGATTCCTGCTATCAGATATGCTTCTACCAACTTCATTCTGCCGGCAGGCAAAGGACGCAACATTGTTCTGTTCATCAGCTTATCGATGTCTTTTTCAATAATCTGATTGATAGTATTCGACGCTGCAGTTACCAGAAAACCGCCTAAAGAAAGGAATAATACATCGGATGTGCGCAGCGTTCCCGCTTGCACAGCCAGCAGATAGGACATCACCGCCGAGAAAACCACCAGGAAAGAGAGACGGAATTTAGTCAACTCCATCACATCCTTGATTTTCAGGGAAATGATTTTGCCTACAGAGAGCTTTTCAATATGTATTGTTTCCTGTTTCAACGTTATACCGGTTAAAACTATTAATGGTGAATTTTATCTTTCTTTTCTTCTTCTGTCAAAGGAACAGTCTGAGGGATGAAGTCTACATCGCTGTTTGGATCGCGGCTGTAATCATATGGCCAACGGTGTACTTCCGGCAAGTCGCCTTCCCAGTTGCCGTGGATACCTTCGATAGGTGAAGTCCACTCCAGTGTGTTAGCCTGCCAAGGATTTTGAGTGGATTTTCTTCCACGTTTGATACTCCAGAAGAAGTTCACCAAAAATATCAACTGACCGAGGAATACGATGATAGCAGCAATACTGATTACTTTATTCAGTGTTCCGTAGTGAGCAAAAGCCTCAAACTCATTGAATGTATAATATCTTCTAGGTACACCTGCCAGACCTAAGAAGTGCATAGGCCAGAAAATCAGGTAAGAACCCACAAAAGTTATCGCGAAGTGAATGTAAGCCATTGTCTCATTCATCATACGACCGAACATGCGTGGGAACCAGTGATATACACCTGCGAACATACCAAAGAATGCCGCGATACCCATTACGATATGGAAGTGAGCAATTACGAAGTAAGTATCGTGCAACTGAATATCCACGGTAGAGTTACCTAACCAGATACCTGTTAAACCACCGGAGATAAACATCGATACGAAACCGATGGCAAACATGGATGGTGGGTTGATTTTGATGTTACCTCTCCACAAAGTAGTCAGCCAGTTGAATACTTTTACAGCGGAAGGAATGGCGATCAAGAGGGTAAACAAAGTAAATACGGAACCGAGGAATGGGTTCATACCAGTCATAAACATGTGGTGTGCCCATACGATGAAACCTAATACCGTGATACCGAGGATAGAGAAAATCATCGCTTTGTAACCGAAGATTGGTTTACGGGAATGTATCGCCAAAATCTCTGATACCATACCCATAGCAGGCAGGATTACGATATATACCTCAGGGTGTCCCAGGAACCAGAATAAGTGCTGGAACAAGATTGGAGAACCACCGGCGTAAGGCAAGGCCTGACCGCCGATTACTATATTGGATAAATAGAAGCTGGTACCCAAACTTCTGTCAAAAATCAATAATACTACTGCGGAAACCAATACCGGGAAAGATAAGATACCGATGATAGCGGTAAAGAACAGTGCCCACACAGTCAACGGCATTTTAAACATGCTCATTCCTTTGGTACGCATATTCAGTACGGTAGAAACATAGTTCAAACCGCCCAATAAAGTAGAAGCTACGAACAACACCATGGAAATCAACCACCATGTCATACCGTCACCGGAGCCCGGTGATGTCTGTGGCAATGCGCTCAATGGCGGATAAATAGTCCATCCGGCAGATGCAGCACCTGTAGGGAGGAAAATAGAACCGAACATAACCACACTGGCAGTAAAGAACAACCAGAAAGACAATGCATTCATTAAAGGAGACGCCATATCACGTGCACCGATTTGCAACGGAATAAGGATATTGGCAAATGTACCACTCAAACTCGCTGTTAATACGAAGAAGACCATGATAGTACCGTGCATCGTTACCATCATGTAGTAGGCTTCCGGATTCAGTTTACCGTCAGTATACCATGCTGCGAACATTTTCTCGAGGATCGGAAACGTTTCATCCGGCCAGCCTAACTGGATACGGAAGATTACCGACATCAATCCACCGATGACAGCCCAAATCATACCCATGATTAAGAACTGCTTACCAATGGTTTTGTGGTCTAAACTGAAGATATATTTACTGAGGAAAGTCTCAGTATGGTGATGCCCTGTATGACCGTGCGCGTGAGCATGCTCAGTAGCCGGTGAATCAATTACAGTTGTGGTTTGCATAGGATAGGAATTAAACTATTTTGAATTTTATTTACTCTTCTTGGTATATCTTATTAATGTGCACTTACACTTGCAGTTACCGGAGCTACTGAAGAATCAGCTGCTGATGCTGCTTCTTTCTCCGCCATAGCCGGTTTTACCACCGTCTCATAATAAGATTTCTGTGATCTCATCCACTTTTTATACTCTTCTACAGAAACTACACGTACTTTCTTTTTCATGTTGTAGTGACCGGTACCACATCCCTGATTACAAGCCAATACGTATTCAAAGTTAGGATTATTTGTAATCTTTTTCATCTCCTCTGTCGTGATGGTTGGTCTGAACCACAGGTGGGTAGGTACCCCCGGCACCGCGTCCATCATCAGACGGAAATGAGGCAGATAGAAGTTGTGAATCACATCCAAGGCACCGATATTGACAGATACAGGCTTATTTACAGGCAATACAATCTCGTCTGCAATGAAGTCATCATGACTCGATTTATCATTCCAGTTAACCCCCAGTTCATTGTCAGAGTTTACCAGTGTAAAGTCTCTTTTACCCAACTGCTTGTCTTTACCTGCATAACGGATAACCCAAGCAAATTGTTTACCTGTAGCCTCAATAACGATAGCATCTTTTGGCGTTGGAGAAAACACTTTGAACCATTTCTGGATACCCAAACCAATCAGGATAGTGAGGGCGATAGCCGGCACAACTGTCCATGCTACTTCCAGCGTATTGTTATCAGCGTAGAAATATGCTTTTCTGTCTTTGCGGTAGTGGTATTTGTATAC
>JADLAH010000314.1 GCA_020848315.1 Chitinophagales bacterium
ATAATGGCCAGCAAAAAGGTGATAATAACCAGCCCCCGGTGTTTTTTCAGGTAGTACAACAAGATTTTCATGGCGCAAAAATACGCATTTAAGCCGGGTTCCGTTTTGCCGAATAATGAAATAAAAATGCCGGCTCTCGGAGCCGGCATTTTTTATTTATGATATTGTGGAGGATTACTTATCATCATAAGTATAAGCAATACCTTTTTTCAGCGCTTGTTTTCCATAAGAGAAAGCACCGGAGTTACCACTGTCGCTTGTCATGTAGACAAATGGGCAACCCATTTCAGCTGCTGCTTCCAGCATTTTTTTGTTGGCTCTCTTGTCAGCACCAGCGCCGGAAACGTAGCCGGAGAAATAACCGGATGTTTTACCTTTTACTTCACCTACTTTTTTCAAACCAACGATTTCAGATTTATCCAAAAGGATTTCTACTTTCTCCCAGTCATCTTTTCCGTTGATTACGATTTTTTCAGAAATTTCTTCTGTTCTTCCACTGGAGTACTGGATTTTCTCCACTGATTTTTTGGTTAAAGTTTGTTCCGCTTCTTCGCCTTCATATTTGAAGATAATTTTGAAGTCGTCTACTTTCACTACTTTTCCATCGATAGTCTTACCACCGTGTAAGAAAATTTTGTCACCGGCAAAAGAAATTGCTACCATTGCCACTGCAAACAACGCTGTTGTCAATAATTTTTTCATAGGATTAATTGTTTTAATTTTTTTTAAAAATAGTATTTTTTTTTATTGCTATCAAAATGTTTGCCAACTTTTTCAAAAACATTTTCTCATATTGCTCAAAAACAAAGATATTATCATCCTGAATGCTGATTTATCCGTTTATCAGGGTATTTTTCTCTACGTACCAGTACGGATACGTCTGTTAGCGATGATTTTATAACTTGTCTGCTGTTTGTTGCGGCAGGATTTATCAGACATTCCGCCATCTGAAACAGATAAATCGTATATTTGAAGAAGATACACCGGAACTATTTGCAGAAAATTGCCGTTTGTATCTGATATATTTTTAACTATCAAAAATCATAAAATCATGAATTCTTTTTCAACTGTTTTTTTAGTCATTCTCGTGTTGGGTGTTTTTCTGTCTTTCGTTACCGTACAACAGGGAACAGTAGCCGTTATTACAGTTTTCGGCAAATACAGACGTATTCTGATGCCCGGATTAAACATGAAGATTCCGTTCATTGAGCAGGTATATAAACGCGTATCCATCCAGAACCGCTCTGTGGAACTGGAGTTTCAGGCGATTACTATTGACCAGGCTAATGTCTACTTTAAAGCCATGTTGCTGTACGCGGTGATTGATCAGCGTGAAGAAACGATAAAAAATGTGGCGTTTAAATTTATCGACGACCGCAACCTGATGCAGGCGCTCGTTCGTACGATTGAAGGCTCTATCCGCGGATTTGTGGCAAATAAAAAACAATCTGAAGTGCTCTCTCTGCGCAAGGAAATTGTGGAAGATGTGAAGGAACAAATCGACCAGACACTCGAAACCTGGGGTTATCACCTGCTCGACTTGCAATTGAATGACATCACTTTTGACGAGGCTATTATCAAATCGATGGCACAGGTGGTGGCGTCCAGCAACCTGAAAGCTGCCGCAGAAAACGAAGGTCAGGCTTTATTAATCACCAAAACCAAAGCGGCTGAAGCGGATGGTAATGCGATTAAGATTGCTGCAGAAGCAGAGCGTACCGCTGCGCAATTGCGTGGTCAGGGTGTTGCCTTGTTCCGCGAAGAAGTGGCTAAAGGTATGACACAGGCCGCCAAAGAAATGGAACAAGCCAATCTGGATACTTCTGTCATTTTGTTCTCTATGTGGACGGAAGCCATCAAAAACTTTGCGGAATACGGCAAAGGCAACGTCATCTTCCTCGACGGTTCTTCTGACGGCATGCAGAAAACCATGAAAGAAATGATGGCCATGAATAACCTGATGGATCCGAAAATTAAACGATAATCCATACAATGGAATAAATAAAAACGCCGACTGAATAGTCGGCGTTTTTTTATTTGAATACAGCAGCGATTTTATCTGCTCAGGAACATACTTTTGTCTTTATACAGTTGTCGGAAGTATGGATCGAATAAATCCTTGATGAAGTAAATCGCCTCACCGGTAGATTTCATTTCAGGTCCGAGTTCTTTGTTTACATTCGGGAATTTATCGAAAGAGAACACCGGTTCTTTGATGGCATATCCTGTGAGTTTTTCTGTGAACGTGAAGTCTTTTAAGGTATGCGTTCCGAGCATCACTTTCGTGGCTACATTCAGATATGGAATCTGGTAGGCTTTGCAGATAAACGGCGTCGTTCTGGATGCGCGTGGATTGGCTTCAATTACATATACCTTATCGCCTTTGATGGCAAACTGGATATTGATGAGTCCGCGGATCTCGAGTGCTTTGCACAATTTCTCGGTGTAGCGCTTCATCGTCTCGATGATGATAGGTCCCAGGCTGTACGGAGGCAATACGGAATTGCTATCGCCGCTGTGAATACCGGCCGGCTCTATATGTTCCATCACACCCATAATCTGCACCTGTTCGCCGTCGTAAATTGCATCTATTTCTGCCTCTTTCGCTCTGTCGAGGAAATGGTCAATCAATATTACATTATCCGGAATATCTTTCAGCAAATTAATCACCGCTGATTCGCATTCCGCATCATTAATTACAATTCGCATCCGCTGACCGCCCAACACGTAGCTCGGGCGAACCAGCACCGGATAGCCGACGCGGTTGGCCACCGCCAGCGCTTCATCCGCATCTGTGGCAGTGCCATAATCAGGATAAGGAATATTCAATTCCTTCAGCATATCGGAGAAACGGCCGCGATCTTCGGCTAAGTCCATGCTGTCAAAGGAAGAACCGATGATTTTAATACCTTTTTCGTGTAGTTTTTTAGACAACTTCAAAGCCGTTTGTCCGCCCAACTGAACAATCACTCCTTCGGGCTGTTCATGCTCGATGAGTTCCCACAAATGCTCCCAGAACACCGGTTCAAAATACAGCTTGTTGGCAATATTGAAATCGGTGGAAACCGTTTCCGGATTACAGTTGATCATAATGGCTTCGTAGCCCACTTGCTGTATGGCCAGCAGTCCGTGCACACAGCAATAGTCGAATTCTATACCCTGACCGATGCGATTTGGTCCGGCACCCAGCACGATGATTTTTTTCTTATCGGTGCGGATACTTTCATTTTCCACATCGAAGGTAGAATAATAGTAAGGCGTCTGCGCTTCAAATTCCGCAGCACAGGTATCTACCATTTTGTACACACGCTTGATGCCAAATTCTTTGCGTTTTTCATACACCTGCTCTTCGTCAATGCGTCCGAGCAGATAAGCTAATTGCACGTCGGAATAGCCTTTCTTCTTGGCTTTCAGCAATAAATCTTTAGAGATATTCTGAATGGTATATTTCTGGATTTCCTTTTCCATTCTCACCAGTTCCTGTATTTGCGTGAGAAACCAGTTGTCGATGCCGGTGAGTTTATGAATACTGTGAATAGGAACACCGAGTGTGAGCGCGTCTTTTATTTTGAAAATGCGATCCCAGCTTGGGTGCTGCAGGCTGTCGAGGATTTCTTCTGTTTTGGAAAGTCCTTTGCCATCGGCACCCAGACCGATTTTATTGTTTTCGAGCGACTGACAGGCTTTTTGCAAGGCTTCCGCAAAATTGCGGCCGATACCCATTACTTCGCCCACTGATTTCATCTGCAATCCCAGCGTAGCGTCGCAGCCGTAGAATTTATCGAAGTTCCAGCGTGGAATTTTTACGATGACATAATCCAATGCCGGCTCAAAAAAGGCGGATGTCGTTTTGGTAATCTGATTATTGAGTTCATCCAGATTATAGCCTATAGCGAGCTTAGCCGCAATTTTCGCAATCGGATATCCCGTTGCCTTGGAGGCCAGCGCGGAGGAGCGCGATACGCGTGGATTGATTTCAATCACGATAATTTCTTCCGTCTCCGGATTCAGCGAGAACTGCACATTACAGCCACCAGCGAAATTGCCGAGCGAACGCATCATCTTCTGCGCCTGATTGCGCATTTCCTGATATACGGTATCCGGCAGTGTCATGGCAGGTGCCACCGTGATAGAGTCGCCCGTATGGACACCCATCGGATCGAGATTTTCTACTGTACAGATAATGACAACATTGTCATTATTATCGCGGAGTAATTCAAGTTCAAATTCTTTCCATCCCAGCACGGCTTTCTCCACGAGTACCTCGTGCACCGGCGAAGCCTGCAAACCGCGGGCCAGGGCTGCTTCAAAATCTTCGGCCTTGTGGCAGAAACCACCTCCGGAACCACCCAATGTGTAGGAAGGACGAATCACCAGCGGGAAGCCGATTTTCTGTGCCGCCTCTTTGCCTTCGAGCATGGAGTTGGCTACATAAGAAGGCGCAACGCCCAATCCCAGATCTACACAGAATTTGCGGAACGCCTCACGGTTTTCGGTCGTTTCAATCACTTCGAGGTCTACCCCGATAATGCGCACATTATACTTTTCCCACAGTCCGATTTCCGAGGCTTCCTTGCACAGGTTTAATGCTGTTTGTCCGCCCATGGTCGGCAATACCGCATCTATCTGACGTTCTTCGAGAATATCCCGGAGAGAATCTATCGTCAGTGGTTTGAGGTAGATATGGTCGGCAGTCACTTCATCTGTCATGATAGTGGCCGGATTGGAGTTGATGAGGGAAACTTCTATTCCTTCTTCGCGCAGGGAGCGTGCTGCCTGGGATCCGGAATAATCAAACTCACAAGCTTGTCCAATAATAATAGGCCCGCTGCCTATGATAAGCACGGATTTAATGGAAGTA
The DNA here is from genome assembly GCA_020848315.1 of Chitinophagales bacterium. Classification (GTDB taxonomy): domain Bacteria; phylum Bacteroidota; class Bacteroidia; order Chitinophagales; family JADIYW01; genus JADJSS01. The sequence goes on from JADLAH010000314.1 coordinate 4,862, forward strand.
TCTCTTGGCATTTTGGGAAAGTTTAACAAAGATAAAAAAAAGTAGAGAGGTATAAGGTATCTACAACGGATTTTTTGTTTAAGATTGGGTTAAGATGTGCAACTAAACGGGTACAAACATGTTAAGAATAGGCTTATATTATTTCAAAAGTGTACTTTTACCTTATGAATTTTAAGTGGTTTCGATTAATTGTATTTTTTCTCTCGATGTTTGTTTTTTCATCGAAAGCGTCACATCTGGTGGGCGGCGATCTGAGTTATCGTTGTTTGGGAAACGGGAGATATGAAGTTTCTTTGTCCATCTACAGAGATTGTCTGAACGGATTAGCACCGCTGGACAATCCTGCGGCTGTGTATGTTTTAAATAAAGATACCCGACAATACCGCATAGAATATTTCAATTTAACGAGCAGCAGGCTGCTTCCTTCGGAAGCGGATGACCCTTGCTTGGTGAATCCACCTTCGGTTTGTCTGGAAAAAGGAGAATATATTAAAACCCTGAACCTGCCTGCCAACACGAATGGCTATGGCATTGTCTATCAGAGATGCTGCAGAAATGATGGCATTATCAATCTATATGTAGATCCGTTTGCCGGATTGGGTAGTACTTATGAAGTATCGATTCCCGGAGGTGCCAGTTGTAACTCCACACCTGTTTTCAGAGAGTTTCCGCCTTCTTTTTTATGTGTAGGATCGAAGGCTGAATTTGATTTTTCCGCCACCGATGCGGACGGCGACGTGCTGGTATATTCTATCTGTGCGCCGAACACGGGTGCCAATCAAAACAACCCGCTGGATCCCAGAGCAAACCTTCCGCTTTCACCCTTTCCTTATCAGGACGTGGATTATGAAAACGGATTCAGTGCCGCAAAGCCGCTGGGCAATAATTCCGTCATCAATATTAACCCGAATACCGGTATACTGACAGCTATTCCGGAAGTGGCGGGTCAGTTCGTCGTGGGCATCTGTGTGCAGGAATTCAGAAACGGTGTATTGCTCGGCACTATCACCCGCGATTTCCAGTTCAATATTGCCAATTGTACCATCACATCCTCCATTCCGGTTGTCAGAGAAGACAGTGTCAATGCCGTATATCAGATAAACGATACCACCTTCAGCAGCTGTAATGGATTAACCGTGAATTTTCAAAGCAAAAGCAGCGGACAGGTGAATGATATTTTCTGGGATTTCGGTGATCCCTTGGCGACAAACGACACTTCTAAATTGCAGAATCCGACTTATACCTATTCCGATACAGGCATCTATAAAGTTCAGTTGATGGTGAATCGAGGACAACCTTGCGGAGACACATCCACTATTGAAGTGCGTGTTTACCGGGAACTGAAAGGTGATTTTAATATCAATGCCGTTTTATCCTGTACAGAACGTTCGATTCCTTTCACGGATGCCTCCACTTCCTTTTACAATGACATTGTAAAATGGAAATGGTATTTCGGCGACGGAGATTCCATTGAAGTCAAAAATCCGACCCACACCTACAGCAGCCCCGGCACCTTTCCTGTCTCTCTGATTGCAACTACGCAAAAAGGCTGTCTGGTAAAATCCACGCAGAATCTGACAGTAGAGGCGACGCCGAATGCCGATTTCAACTTGCGCCAGGTGTGCTATGATGTTCAGGCTTTGTTTAACAATACGAGTACCATTGTCCGCGGCTCCATTGCCAGTTATCTCTGGGATTTCGGCAACGGCAAAACGGATGTGGCCGTGAATCCAACCGCGGCATACACATCCAACGGCAACTATGCCGTCAGCCTGATAGCAACTTCCGATAAAGGCTGTAAAGATACCGTCGTAAAAAACATCAATGTGATAGATTCGCTGCTGCCGGATTTTGCAATTCCGTCGGAAGTTTGCGTCAACACCGCGGTTCCTTTCACCAATATCTCCACCGGCGGTTTTTCGTCCTACGCATGGTATTTCGGCGACAGTGCTGGCTCTACTTCCACGTTGAAAAGTCCGGCTTTCACCTACACACAGCCCGGCAATTACACCATCAAACTGGTGGCAACGCATCCGGTCTGCGGCAAAGACAGCATCCTGAAAACGATTGTTGTAAAACCACTGCCAGTCGTAACGCTACCGGTAACAGTCGCGCTGTGTAACGGCAGTGCTGCTACGGTGAGCCTTCCCTCTTCTTTTGATTCCGTAAGATGGAATAATGGAGCGAATACCACTACCATTCAAGTTGACGGCAGTATCAATCCAATCAGTGTGACGGTATACAAGAATGGCTGCAGCAGCAGTGCTTCCGCGCCTATACAGGTAGAAACTACACCGAATGCCGATTTCAATCTGCGGCAGGTATGCTATGATATACAGGCTCTGTTCAACAATACTTCCACCATTTCCAATGGCAGCATTACATCTTACAATTGGGATTTCGGCAACGGAAAAACCGATGTAGCTGTAAACCCGACCGCTGTATTTGCTGGCAACGGAAATTATGTCGTCAGCCTCATCGCTACATCCGACAAAGGTTGTAAAGACACCGTCATTAAAAACATCAGCATCATCGATTCACTGTTGCCGGATTTTGCAATTCCTGCGGAAGTTTGCGTCAACAGTCCCGTGAATTTCAGCAACACCTCTAC
>JADLAH010000315.1 GCA_020848315.1 Chitinophagales bacterium
CTATCGCGGTATTGTTGCCGCCCTGTACCAGCAATTCCTGCACGCGGATATTGGCCAGGCGACCTTTGATAAATCCTTTCAACGATAGTTTCTGCGGAATGTATTTCTTGACGGATGGTGCAAACACAGCAACATCTTCCGCGTATGCTGTGGCCGATTTGATATCAGCCTTCATTATCACTTCTTCGGAAAATTGGCCAAAAGAGCGCCATTCATCCTGGAATTGCAATGATAAGTCGCCCTTCAGGAAGGTGTTGTTGTACGCGAGATCGGCATTGTCGAGATAAATGCCGCCATTGTCGAGCAGGATGTCGCCGGCCAGTTTCTTTAGTTCCATCTTATTGGCCGCATTCGCACTGAGTCCTTTCAGGTTGGTACGCATGCCTGTGGAGTCCCAGCGGTAATTTTCAAAACGTCCTTCAATCTGACGGATGTCCATCGCGCTGATCTGAAAATCTCCCGCGTGAATATCGCGTCGCTGCATATCCATGGAATGCCGTCCGTTTTTGATGGTGAGCAGGTCGACTTTTAAATCCAGCGATTTGCCAATGCCTTGTACATTAAATCCATTGCTCGGTGTCGTATCTTTCTCTTTTTCCTTCAGGTGATATTGGGTCAGTCTGAAATCCGGTCTATCCAATGCGAGTTCCTTTACGTCAATCTTCATCGGACTGAAATTCAGTTCGCGGATATCCGCAAAAATCCGGTCATAGGAAATATCAAACCGCTGATCTTTGTATTGGTCATCGAGTGTCAGTCGTGCATGGGTGAGTTCCACTTCATTCAACTTAAAGACGAGTGGCTTGGTGTTTTTGTTTTTGGGTTTGGCAGGTTGTTTGGATGCAAACTGATCCAGCAGAAACTGAAAGTTAAACAGCGAATCATCCGGGCCGCGGTGTCCCTTGAAAACTACGCCGTGTAATCCTACATCATCGATATAAATTTTACCGTCGCGCAACGAACCGATCTGATCCAGCAATGTGCGACCCAGCATGAGTCCGGTCTCCATTTTATGTACGTACAGCAAAGTGTCTTTCGGCCCTTTTTGTGTGGAGAGATATACATTTGTGATTTCCACCGTGCGGATGAATTTTATATCAACACTATCCACTTTTACGGTGCTGCCTAATTGTTTTGATAAATATTCACTTACTTTGTGTACCATAAAGGTTTGCACCTTTGGTTGCTGAACGAGATAGAATATACCTGCTGAAAGCAGCAGAAGGACCAAGAGGAGAATGGCCACCGTACGCAGTGTATATTGGAAGAATTTTTTCAATCAGCTACAAAGAATGCGAAATTACAATATAATCTACAATATTTATGCCTGAATTATGCCAGAGATTGTACTGTTAGCCATAGAATCATCCTGCGACGATACGTCCGCAGCAGTGTGTATTGACGGGAAAGTCGTATCCAATCTGACCGCCAATCAGAAAATCCATCAGGATTATGGCGGCGTTGTGCCGGAACTGGCGAGCAGGGAACATACCAAAAACATTATTCCCGTGGTGGCGGAAGCCCTAAAAAAAGCGGGCGTCCAGGCCTCTGATTTGAATGCGGTTGCCTTTACCCGCGGTCCCGGACTGATGGGCTCCCTGCTGGTGGGCGGCATGTTTGCAAAGTCGTATGCACAAGCACTGAATATTCCGTTGATAGATGTGCACCATATGCAGGCGCATGTACTGGCGCATTTTATCGATGAACCCAAGCCCTCATTTCCATTTCTATGTCTCACAGTATCAGGAGGTCACACGCAGATTGTTTTAGTAAAGGATTATCTTGATATGGAAATCGTGGGGGAGACGCTCGATGACGCCGCCGGAGAGGCTTTCGACAAAACAGCCAAGCTGTTGCAGCTGCCTTATCCCGGCGGGCCACTCATTGATAAACTGGCGCAAACCGGCAACCCGCACGCATTCACTTTTTCAGAGCCACAAATCGAAGGACTGAATTTTTCTTTCAGCGGATTGAAAACGAATATTCTCTACTTCCTGCAAAAACAAACCGCGCAAAATCCCGATTTTATTGAGACATATAAAGCCGACATCTGCGCTTCCGTACAACACAGCATCATTCAGGTATTGATGAAGAAATTAAAACGCGCCGCACAGGAATACGGTATCCGTGAGGTGGCTATTGCAGGCGGGGTAAGCGCCAATTCCGGACTCCGTTCACATTTACAACAATATGGTAAAAAATATCATTGGAATACCTACATTCCTGCCTTTCAATACTGCACGGACAATGCCGGAATGATTGCTATCACAGCCTATTTCAAATACTTACGCGGAGAGTTTTGTCCGATAGATATTCCCATTCAGGCACGTTGGGTGATGTAAACTTTTTTTGTTTTCATTTGTTTTCTTTGTATACTAATACTATATTTACCAAACGTTTGTTTGATAAAATTAAATTATGAAAACAATTTTACGCTCCTTTATACTTGCAGTATTCCTACCATTGCAGCTTTTCGCTCAATACAATATCGGTAAAACGACCATCACCCTGCGAGATCAGTCCCGCTTCAGAAGTATTATTACCAATATATTCTATCCGGCAACGACAACGGGCACGGATGCTGCCATTGTCAATGACGGAACAAAATTTCCAGTAATTTCTTTCGGACATGGTTTTGTGATGTCTTCGCTGGCCTATCAGTGGCTGTCAAATTCGCTGGTGCCGAAAGGGTATATCCTCGCGTTTCCGGCAACGGAAGAAGGCGTGCCGCCATTGCATTCCGAATTCGGTAAAGATGAAGTCTTTGTCGCACGCACAGTCCGCAGTCTCGGTGACAGCATTAATTCCATATTTTTTGGTAAAACCAGCCCGTATGCCGCGGTAGGCGGACATTCTA
>JADLAH010000316.1 GCA_020848315.1 Chitinophagales bacterium
CCGGCGGACAAATCAACTATTACCGCAATGGCGGCACGCCCGTTGACCTTGTGAAAGTGAGCGACGCGGAAATGCGTTCTTATCGCGGCAATGAAATTTCCATGATCTTTCAGGAACCGATGACGTCGCTGAATCCTGTTTTTACCTGCGGTAATCAGGTGGTGGAAGCCATCATGCTGCACCAGAAAGTATCCAAAAAGGAAGCGGAAGCGAAGACACTCGAATTATTTCAGAAAGTAAAACTGCCGAATCCGGAGCGTATCCTGAAAGCCTATCCGCATCAGCTGTCGGGCGGACAAAAGCAACGCGTCATGATTGCCATGGCGATGAGTTGTCAGCCAAAAATCCTGATTGCCGATGAGCCGACCACCGCGCTGGATGTTACGGTGCAAAAAACCATCCTCGAGCTGATCAACGATCTGAGCAAAGAAACGGGCATGTCGACGATTTTTATTACCCACGACTTAGGCGTAATCGCGGAGATTGCCGACCGTGTGGTGGTGATGTATAAAGGTAAAATTGTGGAGCAGGGCACCGTGCTGGAGATCTTCTCTAATCCAAAACATCCTTACACCAAAGGACTGCTGGCTTGTCGTCCGCCATTGGGCAAACGCCTCAGCAAACTGCCGGTTATTGCCGATTTCATGGAGGAAAACAATGGTGTCATCACCGAAAAAACCGCCGATATGAACGCGCTGGTGGATGCCTTCGTGGTAAGTGAGGCGCAAACGAAAAGAAGATTTGAAACCCTGCAGCAGAACACGCCGATTTTGCAGTTGAAAAATATACAAACATGGTTTCCGACCAAAACGAACATTTTTGGAAAACCTCTCGAATATGTGAAAGCGGTGGACGATGTTTCTTTCGATGTGCATGAAGGCGAAACCCTCGGGCTGGTGGGCGAGAGTGGTTGCGGAAAGACCACGCTGGGACGCACTATCCTGCGATTGATAGAGCCGACCGGTGGTAAGGCCATCTTCGACGGAAAAGATATTTTCAACCTCGACCAGCAGGAACTAAAGCAACTGCGTGAGCATATGCAGATTATTTTCCAGGATCCCTATTCGTCCCTCAATCCGAGAATGACGATAGGAAACGCGATTCTGGAACCGATGCAGGTGCATAAAAAATACAGCAATGACGCCGAGCGCAAAGATAAGGTGATTGAATTACTGGAAAAGGTAAACATGAAACCGGAACATTTTCAGCGATATCCGCATGAGTTTTCCGGCGGTCAGCGCCAGCGTATCTGCATCGCGCGGGCACTGGCACTGAATCCGAAATTCATCATCTGCGATGAGTCGGTATCGGCACTCGACGTATCCGTACAGGCGCAGGTGCTCAACCTGCTGATTCAGTTGCGGGAGGAGTTTAAATTCACCTATATCTTCATTTCCCACGATTTGAGTGTCGTGAAATTCATGAGCGACCGTATGGTGGTGATGAATAAAGGCCGTATCGAAGAGATGGGCATTGCCGATGAAATCTACAACAATCCGCAGCAGGAATATACCAAGAAACTTATTGCAGCGATTCCGAAAGGAAATCTGGAAGATATCAGAGCGAGATTTGAAAGAATATAGTCGCTCGTGTAATTACTTCCTTCTTAATTCCAAATCAGGATGCAGGATGGCTCTTATATTTAAACCGAGAAAATGGAATTGACTGTAGGCGAAAAAGTGCAGCTGGAAATCGGCAGACCCACCAATCTGGGGATTCACGTACTGATTAACGGCACACAGGATGGCATGCTCTACCACAACGAAATCTTTCAGCCATTGGAGCTGGGGCAAATTATAGATGGTTATATCAAAAACATCCGTGAAGATGGCAAGATAGATGTGAGCCTGCAGCCACAGGGATTCCTTAATGTTATCGATCATAATTGCCTGGTAATTATAAGCAAATTAAAAGCAGGAAAAGGCAAATTGAAACTCACCGATAAAAGTTCACCGGATGAAATACATCAGGAATTGAATATGAGTAAGAAAGCCTTTAAAGCGGCGGTCGGACATCTCTACAAGCAAAAGAAAATCACCATCGAAGCGGATGGGATTTATTCGGTAAAGAAATAATATTTAGAATAATCTCCTGCAAAACTACGGTTTGCCACATTTGTAAACTATCTTTTTTTTCTACTGCTTCACCACAGATTGCGTATACAGTACACCATCTGATTCCAGCATCAGCATATACATGCCCGCTGCCCATTCACCGGTAGAAATGGTTTTTATTTGCCCTGTGAAGCCGTTTATCTCATCGCGATATACCACGTTGCCAATGCTGTTTACAATCTGCAATTGTGCATTTTTATAATTATCCGCCAGCACCAATGAAATATGGTCATTCGCCGGATTCGGGAAGACCGTCAGCGCATTTGATTCCGTGCGGTTGTTCTGAATAGCCGTTGCTGTTTGTGTCGGACCGGAGAAGATATCGCCGTTCCAGGCGTATTGCAGCGTTTTCCCATCCACCACCACTTTGGCAAAATAGATCCACTGCAAGGTCGGCAAATCAAAATACCATCGCTCTTCGTACTTCGATTGTTCTATTGTCTGAACAAACGCATCAAAGCTTCCGTGGGTATCGAGATGCCCCACCATGATAACCCAGGTTTGTCCGTCGGGCTGTTTGCAGGCCGGAATATTGTTGACCATATCCATGCAATATCTGCGCACGGCCACATAACCGTCGCCCTCGCGGGCTATCCACCAGTTGCCGTATTCCCGGATCTCATCCATCGCTTCCGGCTTATAAAACAGAGAGACATCCAGCTTGTCATCTTTGATATTAAACAAAGACAGTCCCTTATCCGGGCGATACATTACCAGTGCCACATTGTCTTTCTGCTGCACATAAGGCAGGTGAGTATTGGCATCCAGGGAAGGCCGTTCATCCCAGTTGGGTATCACTTTGCCGGATGCGGTCATCACAGCCGTGGTGCCGGTATTGGCTACCACAGGTATTAACTGATACCCCTTTTTGCCTTTCCATAAATCCTGCGTGGAAGACAGTGTCACCGTTTTATGTTTATAGATGGCCACATCCTGTCCGCTGATTACAGAACCCTTGCTGATGGGACTGGCAATATTAGCGGCGGCTGTCGCTAATTCTGTAGGCAACACAGAAAACTGGCGGAAATCATTGAACTGAAAATGATCCCACATGTTGTACACTTTCACAAACTGAAAGGTATTCTGTGCCACATCGGGATGAAAATAGCCGCCTGAACTCCATTGGAATATCACACGGTCATTAAATGTCATATTGTTATTGATATTCCGGATACCTTCCAGCAAGGTGTGCCCCATACTTACCACCGTGTTGATGGAGGACGAGTAGGAGTCAATAATCGGTTGCACATCTATCGTTGTAGTAGCCAGAAAACCACCGGCATGTGAGGCCGTCGTAGGCTTTGTACCACGACCGGTCAGCAGATAAATCAGATGGTTGTGATTCTGCAGGAAAGGCGTTTCGTATTTTCCGTAATAATTTCTGCCGGCAGCCGGAAAATAAGATCCACGGTCATTGGTAAGCAGCAGTAGTTCCTGCAATATCTTCTGGGAAGCCTGCGTAGCCAGCGATTTGATTTCGGCATCCTGCGCAAAATCCGCTAAGTTGACTAATCCGCTGAAACAGTAGGGCAGGTAGGTGGATGAATAAAATTCATAAAATCCATACTGATTTTTTAAACGCAGATAATGACGCAGCCTGCGCTCCAGTGTACTGTCAATGGCTTTTCCATATTTCTCATGCAACAACCAGTCGGATGACATCCACATGATCATATGATTCTCCGACCAGTATTCCCGCTGGTTCTCACCCGGCGTCAGCCAGAATGGAATAGGCTCCAATACCGGTAGAATCTGACTGTCATATTCGCCGTTGGAAAGAAATAGCACCCGAATCAGTTTTACAATATCAAAATCCACCGTGGATCGGGTAGGAATATTATTCAGCATGGCTGTGAGCAAATTCTGGTCAACAGGAACGCCTTTATAAGCCTGAATAGTGACAACATCATCGGAGTTGGGGCGCAATATAGCATCCTGCATATATTGCTGTCTCCTTGCTTCAAATTCGGGATTCGCGGAAGCAGTAAAATGCTGTAATATAATAACGGATAACAGCAAGGCTGTCTGCACAACGGTGTAAAGTGTACGCATTCAATTAGATTTATGGTGATGTTTGTATCTCCAAGATAAGGAAAATCACTATAAATGTGTATGCCGGCCACCGGATTTCTGAATGCGAGTGAAAAATTGTATTTTTACACATTATAAAACCATATTATGGCAAAAAA
>JADLAH010000317.1 GCA_020848315.1 Chitinophagales bacterium
ATACAAACAAAAATTAACAACCTTCACCTCCGCAAGATTGTTATCTTTGTATGCATTAATTTATTCATTCACTCAAATAAAATCTAATACAATGGCTTTTGAATTACCCAATCTGCCGTATGCACACGATGCACTCGAACCGCATTTTGATACGCTGACCATGCAGATTCACCATGGCAAACACCATAACGCGTATGTAACTAACCTGAATGCTGCTATTGCAGGTACAGAAAATGAAGGAAAATCACTGGAAGAACTGATGGCGAATATGTCCAAATTGCCGGCAGCTGTTCGCAATAATGGGGGCGGTCATTATAACCACTCTTTATTCTGGACCATCTTGTCACCAAACGGTGGCGGTGAGCCTACAGGCGCTATCGGCGAAGCTATCAACGCGACTTTCGGTTCTTATGAGAAGTTCAAAGAAGAATTCACCAAAGCAGCCACGACCCGTTTCGGTTCAGGTTGGGCATGGTTGTGCGTGAAGGCCGACAAATCCTTGTGCGTTTGCTCTTCTCCGAATCAGGATAATCCACTGATGGATATCTCTGAGTGTCCGGGTACACCGGTTGTGGGCCTCGATGTGTGGGAACATGCTTACTACCTGCACTATCAGAACCGCAGACCGGATTATATCGCGGCATTCTACAACATCATCAATTGGGATGAAGTGAACAGAAGATATGCGGAAGCTTTGAAATAATGTACCAATGGGGAAATGTACCGATGTACCAATGTAATAATGAGATGATTTCCCCATCTGTCAAAAGAAGAAACGCCGGACTTTGTCCGGCGTTTCTTCTTTTATTTCATTGGTATATTGGTACATCGATACATCACTACATCACTTCGTCTTCTCAAAATCCTGCATCGCCTGTACCAATACCTGTACACTCTCAATAGGCAGCGCGTTGTAACACGAAGCGCGGAAGCCGCCCACCGTGCGGTAGCCTTTGATGCCATGGATATGATATGGTTTCACAAATTCCAGGAAGGCGGCTTCATCTTCCGGGTGCACCGGTACAAAATTGATGTTCATCCGACTTCTGTCTTCCGCTACGGCATGCCCTTTAAATAATGGATTTCTGTCTATTTCCGCATAGAGCAATTCGGCTTTTGCCTTGTTGCGTTTTTCCATTGCTGTCAATCCACCCAGTTTTTTCAGCCATCTCAGCGTCAGCAGACAAGTGTAAATCGCAAATACCGGCGGTGTATTGTACAGCGAATTATTTTTTGCATAAATGCCGTAATCCCACATTTTAGATTTGGCGCGTGCTGACCGCCCGATTAAATCCTCGCGGATAATCACCATCGTGATGCCCGCGCTTCCCAGATTTTTCTGCGCACCGGCATAAATGAGTCCGTATCTGGAAACATCCACCGGCCGACTGAAAATATCAGAGCTCATATCCGCCACGACCGGTACGTCGTATGATTTGTCTTCAAAAAATTCCGTTCCGTAAATAGTGTTGTTGGACGTCACATGCAGATAAACCGAGTCTTTCGGTACTTCAAATGTTTTGGGAATGTAACGATAAGCATCCGGTTTGGAAGAAGCTACGATATGTGTTTTCCCGTAAAGTCGGGCTTCTTCTTCCGCTTTTGCCGCCCACACGCCGGTGTCCAGATAAGAAGCGGTTTCGTTTTCATTCAATAAATTGTAAGGCACCATCGCGAATTGCATATTGGCACCACCCTGCATCAGCAACACTTTATAATTGTCCGGTATCTGCAGCAGCTCACGGGTGAGCGTCAGCGTTTCATCCAGAATGGCTTCAAATTCCTTGCTCCTATGCGAGATTTCCAGCAGCGAAAGACCAATGCCATTATATTCCAGGCATGCCTGTGCACTTTGTTCAAATACTTCCTGAGGTAAAATAGAAGGCCCCGCGCCGAAATTGTGTTTTTTCATACTACTTTTTTTCATACTTATAGAAAGACAGCAGATATAGTGCGTACGCCCCATGGAGTATGCTGCTTAACGAAATTAGTAAATTAAGCGGCAATGGCAGATTATAGAATTATTAATGCTAAAACATGTCTGTCCATGCCGGATACAGATATTTGTATCTCCGTTCTGATTATATTACCTTCGTACTTTATAAACAGAATATGACTTTCGAAGAACTCAATCTCACCAAGCCGCTGCTGAATGCAGTGACGGATGCCGGATATACAACGCCTACCACCATTCAGGCAAAAGCTTTTTCCGTTATCATGTCAGGAAAGGATGTATTGGGAATAGCCCAGACCGGTACAGGAAAAACGGTGGCCTATCTGCTGCCGAGTCTGAAACACTGGAAATACGATAAGTCGAAACTCCCACAAATACTGATACTTGTGCCCACGCGCGAACTCGTATTGCAGGTGGAGGCAGAAGCGAAAAAGCTGGCAAAATACACCAATGCCTCGGTTGTAGGTGTCTTTGGCGGTGTTAATATGAAACCACAGGCCGCGCTGATAAAAGAGGGGGCAGATGTGCTGATTGCAACGCCCGGCCGATTGCTGGATCTGGCACTCAATGGCGCACTGAGCCTGAAAAATATAAAACGACTGGTGATTGATGAATTTGACGAAATGCTGAATCTCGGGTTTCGTTCTCAATTGACGCGCGTACTGGATTTATTGCCTAAAAAACGGCAAAACCTCCTGTTCTCAGCCACGGTGACGGAAGATATCGAAGACCTGGTGGTCACCTTTTTTAATTTTCCGGTTAAAATAGAAGCCGCTCCAACGGGCACTCCGGTAGAGAAAATTAATCAGACAGCTTATCTGGCGCCTAATTTCTACACAAAAATAAATTTGCTGGCTCATCTGTTGCAAATAGATGGCGCCATGCAGAAGGTGATTGTATTTGCCAGCACCAAAAAACTGGCGGATCTCATTTTCCGACAAATGGAAAAACATATCCCCGAAGGTCTGGGTATTATCCATTCCAATAAGTCACAACCCCAGCGTTTACAGGCGGTGAAGGATTTTCAGCACGGCGAAATGCGCGTGCTTATTGCTACCGACATCATCGCCCGCGGTATAGATATCGCAGAGGTGTCTCATGTTATCAATTTCGATATTCCCGAAGTTCCGGAGGAATATATTCACCGCATTGGCCGTACCGGCAGGGCGGATAAGGAAGGCATTGCCATCGCTTTTATCGGCAAAAAGGAAAAGCCGCTTTTTACAAAAATTGAGAAATTGATGAAAATGAAAGTGGCAGCGCAGAAATTGCCGGAAGAAGTGGAGGTGTCAAAGGAACTGATTGATGAAGAATTGCCGGTCTACAAGGAGAAAATTATACAGATAAAAACTCCTAAAAGGGAGGATGCCGGTGCAGCATTCCATGAAAAAATAGCGAAAAATAAAAAGGTAAACAACAAAATCCGGCACGAAGAAAAGATGAAAATGAAGTACGGCAAACCCAAAACACGCGGCCAGAAAAGAAAGTAAATCTTTAGAACACAACTTTTTTTATAGCTGTTATATAATGATGAAATAGAAGGTGCGTTGCTGAAATTGTGTAATTTTGTGCCAAATTTCAGAGGATATGTCAGCTGTTTCTGCAATAGAATTGATGGCGCCGGCCGGTAGCTATGAGGCCATGGTGGCCGCGATAAACGCCGGCGCTAATTCCGTTTATTTCGGTATCGAACAATACAACATGCGCGCACGCGCTACGATGAATTTTACGTTCGAAGATCTGGAGAAAATTGCCGCCATGTGCAGTGAAAAAAATGTGCGCAGTTACCTCACGCTGAATACCATCGTGTACGACCACGATTTGTCTGCCATCAAAACGATTCTGAATGAAGCCAAACGCGTCGGTATCACCGCCGTGATTGCCAGCGACCAGGCTGTGATTGCATATGCCAGAAGCATTCAGATGGAAGTGCATATCTCCACGCAGGTGAATGTCACCAATATTGAAACAGTCAGATTTTATTCACTATTTGCCGATACTATTGTATTGTCAAGAGAACTCAGCCTGATTCAGGTGAAAAAAATTACCGATCAGATTAAGAAGGAAAATATCTGTGGGCCATCCGGTCGCCTGATAGAAATAGAGATTTTTGTACATGGTGCCTTGTGTATGGCCGTTTCCGGCAAATGCTACCTGAGTCTGCATACGCAAAATGCTTCGGCCAATCGCGGCGCATGCGTGCAGAATTGCCGACGCACTTACACGGTGATTGACAATGAAGATGGCCACGAACTCGCTATCGATAATGAATACATCATGTCCGCAAAGGATTTGTGTACCATCGACTTTCTCGATCAGGTGCTGGACGCAGGCGTGAAGGTGCTCAAGATTGAAGGCAGAGGCAAAGGTGCTGATTATGTGAAAACCACAGTAGAGTGCTATCGTGAAGCAATTGACAGCTATGAGAATGGTACTTACACCAAAGAAAAAGTGCAGGACTGGTTGGCTCGCCTGGAACGGGTGTACAACAGAGGCTTCTGGAGCGGATATTATCTGGGGCAGGAACTCGGAGAATGGAATGATACCGCGGGTTCCAAGGCCACCACGCGCAAGCTGTATCTGGGCAAAGGACATCATTATTACGATAAAATCAAAGTGGCTGAATTCAAACTGGAGTCTTACAGTCTTGTAGTGGGAGATAATGTACTCATCACCGGCCCGACTACCGGCGTGGTGGAAACAACGGTTTTGGAACTGCACACTGCGGAAGGCGCAGTGACGGAAGCCCGCAAAGGGGATTTGTGCGCCTTCAAACTCGATGTAGCCATTCGTCCCAGCGACAAACTATATAAGATTGTAGAAGAATTAGCATGATTACTATCATTCAGCAAAGAGCAAAATGTATCGGGTGCAACTACTGCGTGGAGCTCGCACCTGCCCGCTGGCGTATGTCCAGGAAGGACGGAAAGAGCGTTTTGCTGGGCGCCACCGATAAAAAAGGCTTCTGGTCCGTGAAGGTGAGAGAGGATGAACTGGAAGAAAATCTGCGTGCAGCCAAGGCTTGTCCTGTGCATATTATACAGGTAGTCGAGTAGAAATGCTCCGAATCGTGTCAAAATCCCATTAGTTACTAAAATTCGTCTCGTTGAGCGTTTAATTGCAAAGCAGATAATAGCATTTTTGTAGGATACACGTTATCAGCCTTTTCTGATATGTCATGTAAAACTGTTGCATTTTATTGGAAAGCAAATTTAGTGTGTTAATTCTTATTCAATCAAACGCAACAATTCGTTAAAGTGGTGTTGGTATGCCAGTAAACACTGGTGTTTTGGACTATTTAGGAGTTGTGAGTATGATAAAAAGGTGGTATTAGATTTTGCGGAAGGAGAAAGAGTTAGTACCTTTGCGCTCCGCCGCGGATAAAGCAATAAAAAGTGGATTTGAGGCGGGTAGTTCTTTCAGGAAATAAGTTGGACAAGCAGGAGAAAAAAAAGTAAGATTTTTTTGAATAAGGTTTGGAAAAGCGAAAAAGAGTTGTACCTTTGCAGCCGCTTTGGAAACGAGCTACGAAAAGTGGTTGGTAGAATAAGGTGAAACAGTTCTTTGCTTTGTAAGTCTTGAAAAAAAAGTTTGAAAAATATTTCCACTTTTTGTTGACAAAAGGAAAGAAAGTACTTATCTTTGCGCTCCGTTCCTGTAAAAGGGGGCTGGAAAAAAGCAGACAGTTCTTTGATTTATTGGGGAGCCATATATGGTTCATTAAAACGAATGATTTAACAATACTCGACAAATTAATTTAAAACAAACTCGTACAGAAAGTACATTACAACGGAGAGTTTGATCCTGGCTCAGGATGAACGCTAGCGGCAGGCTTAATACATGCAAGTCAAGGGGGTAGCAATACAACCGGCGCAC
>JADLAH010000318.1 GCA_020848315.1 Chitinophagales bacterium
CTCCTTTATGTATATAGAGACATACACGACATGAATTCCATAAAAAAAATGAAAAAAATTACTGAAAAAGTGTCTCAATAAAGGCTTGTCGGTTAAACACCTGCAATTGATCCATCCTTTCTCCCAAGCCGATATATTTGATGGGAATTTTGAATTCATCCGCAATACTCAGGACTACACCGCCTTTTGCCGTACCATCTAATTTGGTAAGTGCCAATGCCGTTACTTGTGTGGCCGCTGAGAAATGTTTGGCCTGTTCCAATGCATTCTGACCGGTACTGGCATCTAATACCAACAGTACTTCGTGTGGTGCTTCGGGTATAACTTTGGACATTACCTTTTTTATCTTCGACAACTCGTCCATCAAACCTTGTTTGTTGTGCAAACGGCCGGCGGTGTCCAAAATAATAATATCTACGCCTTTTGCTACGCCCGACTGGACGGTATCAAAGGCGACGGCGGCCGGATCGCTGCCCATAGATTGCTTTACAATCCCTACGCCAACACGCTGACTCCAGATTTCAAGTTGGTCGACTGCAGCGGCGCGGAAAGTATCGCCGGCCCCCAACAGAACTTCCTTTCCGGCTTTCTTAAACTGATAAGCCAGTTTACCGATAGTAGTGGTTTTGCCAACGCCGTTTACGCCTACCACCATAATCACATAGGGCTTTTTGTCCGTTTCCGGAACAAAAGACAGCAGGTCGCGGGTATTGTTTTCCGCCAGAATATTGCCAATCTCATCTTTCAGAATGGCATTTAATTCGCTCGTATTGAGATATTTGTCTTTTGCGACGCGCGCTTCCAGGCGGTCGATGATTTTGATGGTGGTAGACAAGCCCACATCGGAAGTGATGAGAATTTCCTCCAATTCGTCCAGAAAAGAGATATCAACGGTAGACTTTCCGGCTACTGCTTTGGAAATTTTGGAAAAGAAACCTTGTTTGGTCTTTTCGAGACCTTCGTTGAGTTGTTTTTCTTCAACTTTAATTTCTTCCTGTGTTTTTGACTTTCCGAAGATTTTATCAAAAATTCCCATAGCGGTATATTTTGAGGACGTGTGAGTAAAAATAACTAATAAAAAGCAAAAAAGCCTCTCAAACCTTGAGAAGCTTTATATTTTGATGACTATGTGCCAATTACATATTTTTCAACGTATCTTGCAATAAGTCTTTGTGTACTACTTTTTCTCTGAAAGAGTAAGCACCGGATTTAGTGGATTTAACGGCTTTGATGATTTTTACCATATTTTTGGATTCACCAATATTCTTACCTCTGTCCACTTTCGCGTTTTTGGATACTTTTGCCATGACTTATTATTTTATTTCTTTATGAACTGTTACTTTTTTCATGATTGGGTTGAATTTTTTCAACTCAATTCTTTCCGGCGTGTTTTTTCTGTTTTTCGTTGTGATATAACGAGAAACGCCCGGTAAACCAGATGTTTTGTGCTCAGTGCACTCTAAGATAACCTGGATTCTATTTCCTTTTTTCTTTGCCATTGTCGTACTTTTTAGAAGCCTAATTGAATTTCGCCTTTTTTCTCTAACTCTTTCAGGTAAGCGTAGATACCTTTTTTATTGATAGTACGGATAGCGGATGTTGATACTTTCAACTCAATCCATCTGTCCAACTCCGGGATAAAGAAAGCTTTCTTCTGCAAATTAGGATAGAATCTTCTCTTTGTTTTGATATTAGAGTGAGATACGCTATTACCTGTCATTGGGCCTTTACCGGATAAGTCACAAAACCTTGCCATTTTTACGTTTTTTAGAGGTGCAAATATCGGCAAAAAAACCGAAAAATCAAAACACCTTATTCACAAATGTTAATTTACAATTCGCGCCGCTTGTTAGACGGCAACTTGTGAACCTGAAGGGAGTCGAACCCCTAACCTTCTCATCCGTAGTGAGATGCTCTATCCAGTTAAGCTACAGGTCCATCCTGTCCGAATTTCTTTTCAATTAAAAGCTATTTAAAGCCAATAACCTGTAGTCATTCTGACAATCGGAGTGCAAAAATACAACTTTATTTGTAAAAACGAAAAAATATACGGACAAGATTTTTGGAATGTAACAATTTACTAATGTAATATGGCCTGTCGACTATACCAACAAGCCATCTTTCATCGCAAACGTGCGATCTGCCTTTTCAGCGAGCTTCTCATTGTGTGTCACAATGATAAAAGTCTGCCCGAATGTCTTTTTTAAATCAAAAAAGAGGGTATGTAATTCTTCGGAGCGCTCCGTATCCAGATTTCCGGTAGGCTCATCCGCAAGGATGACGGCCGGTTGATTCATTAAAGCACGCGCCACGGACACACGCTGCTGCTCACCACCGGACAACTCGCCCGGTTTATGTTCCATCCTATCCTTCAACCCCATAAAATCAAGCAATTCTTTGGCACGCTGCTGGGCTGCTTTTTCTTGTTTTCCCGCGATAAACGCCGGCATACAGACATTTTCAAGCGCGGTGAACTCCGGCAGAAGGTGGTGAAATTGAAAAACAAATCCCAGTTGCCGGTTACGGAATTCAGCCAGTTCGTCCTGTTTCAATGTAGAAATATCTATCCCATTCACGCGTACATTTCCCTTATCCGCCTTATCCAGCGTACCGATGATATGCAAAAGTGTGGATTTCCCCGCACCGGAAGGCCCTACAATACAGGCCAATTCGCCTTTAGCAATCTCGATGGATACACCTTTGAGTACAGGCAGGGTGCCGTAAGACTTAAAGATATTTTGACAGATTACCACTGATAAGCTGATTTACTGGCCGCGATGCGACCTATTAAAAGTTGCAACTGCTACAATACACCCACGCGCGGGCATTCAATTGCTGTCTTACCGTCTGCAGGGTAGCCGCCACGGTGCTGTCCGCTGTTTGCACTGCTACTCTGAAGATATTATTGGTATCGCGCTGTACAGAAGCGGTGTAACCTTTCGCGACAGCCTCCTCTTGCAATTTGAGCGCACGGCTTTCATCAAAGAAAGCACCGATAATGATGTATGACTCTTGTACTGCCGGTACAACAGGAAGTGTTATTGCCGGTGCGGCAACCACCTGCACCGCTACGGGTTCTGTCTGTAACGGTGTTGTTTCCTGTTCAGCTACTGCTATTATTTGTTTTTGGGCTTTTGCCGTATGCAGCACAGGCAGCACGGAAGCAGTTTCTCTGTAGGCATCGGCCTTTTGCAGATTCCAGCCTACCGAAGAAGAAAGGAAAGCGATGGCGAGGAACGCCGTCACCCAATAGGCAGCCTTTCCTTTGCTGCGACGTGGACTGACCGCATCTTGCAGTTGCTCCGGATACATCAAACGCTGATAGGCTACCTGCAATGCCGGTTCCGCCTCTTTCAGGCGTTGCACCGGCTGAATATCCAGCGGTTGTAACCCAAAACTGCTCAGCAGGAAATTCTCGGACAGCGAAGATTGAAAGCGAATCGTTCCTTCCGCGTCCAATGTCCACTTGCCGATTCCATTTAAAATCAGACTTTTATGCTGTGAAAGGGCATCATTATACTGTTTACTAAAAGCAGCTACGGTTGCTTCCGCAGCATCATACGTCACTCCTGTGTGACGCACCACTGCATTCACCAACAGGCCGTCATTGGCTTGCAGGGCACGATTAAAGGCAATACTTTTAGCGGGCGGATAGA
>JADLAH010000319.1 GCA_020848315.1 Chitinophagales bacterium
AAAGCGGATGCAAACTCAGACGCGATTATTTCCATGACGGTGCAAAGTAATACCCGCAATATCCTGGAACTGAATGACTACGCCGTGAATGTTTTGCAGGAAAGATTGCAGACCATTCCGGGGGTCAGCAGCGTACAGATATGGGGGCAGAAAAACTATTCCATGCGACTGTGGATGGATCCGCAGAAGATGGCGGCTTACGGACTCACACCACTCGATATCCAGAACGCCTTGAATTCGGAAAATGTGGAATTGCCATCCGGAAAAATTACCGGCAGCAGCGTCGATCTTACGGTGAAAACCATCGGAAGACTGACGACCGAAGAAGAATTCAATAATCTCTTGCTGAAAAATGTCAATGGTGCTTCCGTACGCCTGAAAGATGTCGGATATGCGACACTTGGACCGGAGAACGAAGAAACAAGTCTGAAAGAAAGTGCTATTCCGATGGTGGCACTCGCACTCGTGCCGCAGCCGGGCAGTAACTATATCGAAATCTCCGATGAGTTTTACAGACGATACGAACAAATCAAGAAAGAAGTACCGGCGGATATCTCACTGAATATCGCGCTCGATTCTACGAAGTTTGTCCGCAATTCCATCTTGGAAGTGAAGGAAACGCTCATCATCGCGATTGTGCTGGTGGTACTCATTGTGTATCTCTTTTTCCGTGATTGGGTGATCGCCCTGCGTCCGCTCATAGATATTCCGGTGTCACTGATCGGTGCATTCTTCATTATGTATATTTTCGGATATACCATCAATGTGCTCACCTTGCTGGCTATCGTACTCGCCACGGGACTTGTGGTGGATGACGGGATTGTCGTCACGGAAAATATCTTTAAAAAACTGGAAGCGGGTATGCCGAAAATGAAGGCCGCGCGCGAAGGTTCCGAGGAGATATTCTTCGCGGTCATTTCCACTTCCGTCACGCTTGCCGTGGTATTCTTACCCATCTTGTTCCTGCAGGGATTTGTCGGCAGTCTCTTCCGCGAATTCGCTGTCGTTGTCGCCGGTGCGGTGCTTATTTCCGCGTTTGTATCGCTGACACTGACGCCGGTGCTCAACGTGAAGCTGGCGAAAGATGTGCACCATCAGACCTGGTTTTATAAGAAGTCTGAGCCGTTCTATCAGGCGATGGATGAAGGTTATCAGAATTCCCTGCGTTCCTTCATGAAAGTGCGCTGGGTGTCATTCCTGATTATCGCGGTTTGTTTTGTGCTAATGTATACTATCGGAAAAAGTCTGCCATCGGAACTGGCGCCGCTCGAAGATAGAAGTGTGATGCGTGTTTCCCTGTCAGCACCCGAAGGTACATCCTATGATTTCATGCAAAACTATGTCGATAATGTGACGCAGTTTATCGTGGATTCCGTGCCTGAAAAGGAAATTATCCTGAGTGTGACTGCGCCTTCTTTTGCCGGCTCAGGTGCCGTAAATACGGGCTTTATGAGGTTGCGATTGAAAGATCCGGATGAACGGACAAGAACGCAATCGGAGATTGCACAATATCTCAATAAAAATTTATCGGCGTTCAATTCCGGTAAGGCATTTACCATTGAAGAACAAACGATTTCCGTAGGTTCAGGCCGATTCGGTCTGCCGGTGCAGTTCGTTATACAGAATTTCAATTTTGATAAAATCCGCGATGCATTGCCGAAGTTCATGGAAGAAGTGCAGAAAAGCCCCGTGTTTATGGGTTTTGACGTCAACCTGAAATTCAATAAACCCGAACTGAATATCAAAATCAATAAAGACAAAGCGGCCACACTCGGTGTATCCGTGATGGATATCGCGCAGACATTGCAGTTTGCGCTGAGTGGC
Source organism: Chitinophagales bacterium (assembly GCA_020848315.1). Taxonomy (GTDB): domain Bacteria; phylum Bacteroidota; class Bacteroidia; order Chitinophagales; family JADIYW01; genus JADJSS01. The sequence continues at coordinate 1,825 of JADLAH010000319.1, forward strand.
AGACGCTTCGCTTATTTTATCATGAACGGAAAACAATATCAGGTGATTGGTCAGGTAGAGCGCGAACAACGCGAAATGCCGGATAACCTGAAGAGTATCTATGTGCGTAATAACAAAGGCGAACTCATTCAGTTGGATAATGTCGTGGATATTGTGGAACAGGTGAATCCGCCGCAGTTGTATCACTACGATCGTTATAAATCGGCTACAGTTTCTGCCGGTCTGGCACCGGGAAAAACATTGGGCGATGGTATCGCGGAAATGGAACGCATCGCCAAGCTCACACTGGATAAATCGTTTACTACATCCTTGTCCGGTTCTTCGCGCGACTTTGCAGAGAGTTCCTCCAATATTGCCTTTGCATTTGTACTGGCGCTGTTACTCATCTTCCTGATTCTGGCGGCACAGTTTGAAAGCTTCGTGGATCCGCTTATTATTATGGTGACAGTTCCCCTGGCAATGGCCGGTGCCTTACTGTCGCTGTGGATTTTCAATCAGTCTATCAATATTTTCAGCCAGATTGGTATGATTATGCTCATTGGTCTCGTGACGAAAAACGGGATATTGATTGTGGAATTTGCCAACAAGCAGAAAGAAACCGGATTGTCCAAATCAGAAGCTGTCATCACGGCTGCGGCCATGCGTCTCCGCCCGATTCTGATGACCTCACTGGCGATGGCACTCGGTGCATTGCCGATTGCGCTGGCACTCGGTACCGGTGCGCAAAGCCGCGTATCACTGGGTATCGTCATCATTGGCGGTATCATGTTCTCATTAATCCTGACATTGTATGTCGTACCTGCAATGTACACATTCATGTCGCGTTCAAAAACTACCACACATGAAGAAGCATAATTTTTTAGTTGCGATAAGCGTATTTATAGGTTCATTTTCCGCGACAGCCCAGGAATTGCTGACGCCGGAACAGGCCGTAACGATGGCGGTGGCCGCCAATTACGATATCGTGATTGCCCGCAATGAATCCGAGATTGCCTCGATATACAACAATAAGGCAACAGCCGGAATGCTGCCGACCATCAACGTGACCACCGGCGATGTTTTCAATCTGCCCAATATCAATCAGAAATTCACAACAGGGCAGGAGGTGAAGAGAAACTGGGTGCCGGTGAATAGTTTTAATGCCGGTGTAAATATGCAATGGACCATCTTTGACGGGATGCGCATGTTTGCCACCAAGGAAAGGCTGGCCACGCTGGAGGCCGTGAGTTTGCTGCAGCTGAAGGACAAAATACAAACGACGGTAGCACAGGTCCTGAGCGCCTATTACGAAATCGTGCGTCAGAAACAATACATCAAAGCATTACAGGAGTCTGTCAAAATATCGGAGGAAAGAATGACGCTGGCGCAAAAGAAATTTGAAGTCGGATACAGCGATAAAACACCATTGTTGCAAGCCAAAGTCGACCATGCACAGCAGCAAATCAGCATTGTACAGCAGCAAACTATTTTACAGAATGCAAAGACTGCATTGAATCAGTTGCTGAGCCGCGAGCCGCAAACCGAATTTGAGGTGATAGACGAGATAGCGGTTGATTACACACCGGATCTGCAGCAAATGCTTGACACGGTGAAGAATATCAACTTCAGCGTATTGTCCGCGCAGAAGAATATCGATATAGCGCGCCTGCAACATAAGGAGATCAATGCCAATCGCCTGCCGAGTATACAATTCACTTCCGGTTATAATTTCACGCAAAACAACAGCAAAGCGGGACTTCAGTTGTTCAACCGTTCCTACGGTCCTACATTCGGACTGAATGCCGTGATTCCGGTATTCAACGGTGGTATGGTCAAAAAGGAACTGGAAGCATCCGCGGTAGCTATCGCCAACAGCGAAGTGCAACTCGAGAAATTGAAGAAAGAAGTGGACACCCGTGTCGTGACAGCCTACCGCAATTACGAATATGCCAGAAAAGTGTGGTTGTTGTATGAGGAAAATGTATTGCTGGCGCAGGAAAATGTCACCATCTCACTTGATCGTTTCCGCCTGAATCAGTCGAATTCATTGGAGATAAAACAAGCGCAAAGCAGCTACGAACAGGCTTTGTATGATGTGATT
>JADLAH010000320.1 GCA_020848315.1 Chitinophagales bacterium
ATATTGGAGGTTGCTTCAATCTTGTATTTTTTGCCTTTCATTTTCTCGTCTCTGATACGAGATAGCATACTTTTAAGTTTACTGGTGCGCACTGCTGCATAAGACATAAAATCTTTTACTTCAATCAGTCCGATGTCATCTTTTTCGAGTTGGCCTTTTTGAGAAAGAAATCCCACTATATCCACTTTGTTAAGTTTGTTTTTCTTGCCTCCGCTGATGTAGAGTGTGGTAAATACCGGCGGTGCAGGCAATGTGTTATAGTCAGATACATCCATTATCGCTGTTGTTTCCTCCAGGTATGACGGGCGCTTTTCGCTTTTGTGCAGCAGCACGTAGGCCGTGCCGGAAGCAAGCATGCGTGCCGTTCTGCCGTTTCGGTGAATAAATTCATCCTCTGTAGCTGATGGATGATAGTGTATGACATGCTTCATTTCCGGAATATCCAGTCCGCGCGCCGCCAGATCTGTCGTAATCAGATAATTTATACTTCCATTCCGGAATTGCACCAATGAACGCTCGCGGTCATCCTGGTCCATGCCTCCATGGTAAAATGCAGCAATTATTCCACGTTCTTTCAGTAATTCGCAGGTGCGTTCAACTGCTTCCCGATGGTTGCAGAAAATCAATGCCGCTTCAGAATTCAGGGAGCAAATCAGATGGAATAGTGTGTCTGCTTTGTCTTTGTCTTCTGAAATAACAAGCTTCAATTTTAGCTCTTTTTTTATTTCATCTTTCGGAATAAAATTTAAGGTTGTCAGCTGATTTGCTCCGGCAAATTTTGGGATTTCTATACTCGATGTCGCCGATACGAATATTCTTTTTTTTAGTTTCCCCAGACAACGAATGATAAACGATATTTGCTCTTCAAATCCCAAAGACAATGATTTGTCATACTCATCCAATATGAGTATCTCCACATCATTGTAGTCAAAAGATTTTCGTTGTATATGGTCCATAATTCTGCCTGGTGTCCCTATGAGTACTGACGGTGGTGTACTCAGATTTTGTATTTCCACTTGTTTGGAATGACCACCATAGCAAACATTCACTTTGTATCCGGTCGATAATTTCTTCCATACCTGTTCCGTTTGTAAGGCCAATTCCCGGGATGGTGTTAATATAAGGCACTGCACGCCTTTCTTCTCCTGTTGTAATTGCTGAAGTATTGGCAATAGAAAAGCCAGTGTTTTCCCGGACCCGGTAGGCGACAATAATAAGGTATTCGATTCTTCTGTGATTGTTTTTTGTGCAGCTATCTGCATTTCATTCAGTTGTTCTATCCCTAATTTAGATAGTGCAGATGGTAAAGAAGATTGGTTTTCCATCCAGCAAAGGTAACGACAAATCACTATAAACGATTTTCCTGTTTTCGCATTTTTGTTTGCTTAAATGTATGAGGTGAGCTGGAGAAACACAGAATAGCTGATTCTGTCAATATTTTAGGCTATTTTTATAACTCCATCTGTAGTCATGACATTGCATTTCAAAGAAAAAGTTTACAATCACTATCTGTCCGAATTGACAGTTAAAATTAAGTCGCTGCAAGATAAGTTGAATGAACTCAGTGAGAGTGCAAAAAATGAAACTAAAAGTACAGCCGGCGATAAACATGAAACAGCATTGGCTATGTTGCAGATAGAGCAGGAAAAAATTAGGAGCCAACACAAGGAAGCTCTGGAACAGAAAGTGCAACTCGAAAGGATAAATATTCAACAGTCACGTGTAAATATTGCTAAAGGTAGCCTGATTCAGACCAATAAAGGTTATTTCTTTTTGTCTATTGCATTGGGTAAAAGTACAATTGATAATCTTACTGTATTTGCCATCTCCCCTCAGTCTCCTTTAGGGGAAAAACTGACTGGTTTATCAGTAAATGATGTAGCTGAGATTAAAGGAATCAATTATTTGGTAGAAGCCTTTTTGTAGGTTACAGTTGTTTGCCGATATTTTTATGATGAGGAAGTCATCGGTGTTTTCTTATTCAGTAACTAAATAGTCTTATCTTTACTTCCGCTTTTAGCAATAAATCTGCTACAGTCATGAAAAAAATACTCGATCTTACCCTGCCACCGGAAATCGGTTATGATGAAAATGAATTGCATCGTTATGTGAAATCTATCCTGCATATAAAAGATGAAGATGCATTTCAACTCAGGCTTCTCAAACGAAGCATTGACGCACGTTCCAGGCAAATAAAAATCAATGTGCAGGCTGCGGTTTATATCGATGATATACCCGAGCCATTGTTTCAGCATCAGATAAGCTACCGGGATGTGAGCAAGTCTGCCACTGTGGTTATTGTGGGTGCGGGGCCGGCCGGACTCTTCGCAGCATTGCGGTTGATAGAACTCGGTATTAAACCTGTTATTTTAGAACGCGGAAAAGATGTGCAGGAACGCCGCCGTGATCTCGCTGATATTAATAAGAAAAACATCGTCAATCCCGATTCCAACTATTGTTTTGGAGAAGGCGGCGCCGGTACTTACAGTGATGGTAAGCTTTATACACGCTCCAAAAAGCGTGGCGACATCCGCAGGATTCTGGAAATATTTGTCGCACATGGCGCCAGCGATAACATCCTGTACGAAGCGCATCCGCACATCGGCACCAATAAACTCCCGAAAATCATCCGCGCCATCCGGGATACCATTCTGCAATACGGCGGAGAAATTCATTTTAATACCAAAGTCACCGATTTTGTGGTAGATAATAACGAGATAAAAGGTGTTGTGGCCGAACAATCCGCAGATAAATCGGCCGTTCAGCAGCAGGAATATCACGGTATCGGCGTTATTCTTGCTACCGGCCATTCTGCTCGTGATATCTTTGAACTATTACACCAAAAAGATATCCGGATAGAAGCCAAGCCATTCGCACTCGGTGTCCGCATAGAGCATCAGCAATCGCTGATAGATGCTATACAGTATAAGTGTGCCGACAGAGGAATATATCTGCCTGCGGCATCCTACAGTCTGGTGGAACAGGTCAGCGTCGGTGCCGGACAGAAAGGGGTGTTCTCTTTCTGCATGTGTCCCGGTGGTTTCATCGTGCCATCCGCCACACAACAAAATGAAATTGTAGTCAATGGCATGTCGCCATCCAAACGCGATTCTCCTTTTTCCAATTCAGGAATGGTGGTCGCGGTGGATGAAAGCGACTGGAAAAACTTTCACCGGTTCGGACCACTTGCAGCAATGGAATATCAGAAAAGCGTAGAGCAGAAAGCCTGGCAGGTGGCAGGGCAAACACAGGTGGCGCCCGCCCAACGTATGCAGGATTTTGTACACCAAAAAGTATCCGCTTCTTTGTTGGAAACATCCTATCAGCCAGGATTGGTAACTGTCGAGATGCGCGATTTTCTGCCGGAAAATATCGCCTTCTGTCTGCAGGAAGGATTCAAAAGTTTTGGCAATAAAATGCGGGGCTATCTGACTAACGATGCACAGCTTATCGGAGTGGAAAGCCGAACCTCATCGCCGGTGAAAATCCCGCGCGACCGCGAAACGTTTGAACATGTAGCCACCAGAAGATTATTTCCCTGCGCGGAAGGTGCCGGCTACGCCGGCGGTATCATGAGTGCAGCGATGGACGGTGAACGTTGCGCGGAACAATTAGTAGCATTATACGTGTAATAAATTGCGTATTTTGTATACTTATTTCATAGTTAAAATTTACCATCATGAAAATTTATCAGGTCGATGCATTTACCAATCAGGTATTTAAAGGTAATCCCGCTGCCGTGGTGCCGCTGGAAAAATGGTTGGATGATGCATTGATGAAAAATATCGC
>JADLAH010000321.1 GCA_020848315.1 Chitinophagales bacterium
ATCATCGGAGTTGGGGCGCAATATAGCATCCTGTATATATTGCTGTCTTCTTGCTTCAAATTCGGGATTCGCGGAAGCAGTAAAATGCTGCAATAAAATAACGGATAATAGTATAGCCGTCTGCACAGCGGTGTAAAGTGTACGCATTCAATTAGATTTATGGTGATGTTTGTATCTCCAAGATAAGGAAAATCACTATAAATGTGTATGCAGGCCACCGGATTTCTGAATGCGAGTGAAAAATTGTATTTTTACACATTATAAAACCATATTATGGCAAAAAAGAAGAAAATCAACAAAGGAGAAGGCAGCCATAAACGACACAAGAAAGATCAGAAAAAACAGCATGATATATTTCCGGTGGGCGAACCGCTGGAAGGAGAGATTGACGTTGCCAGCAGCGGCGACGCCTACGTGATAGTAGATGGAAAAACCAAGGACTTTTTTGTGCACCGCAAAAACACCGGTCAGGCTTTTGACGGTGATATCGTCAAAATACAGCGACTGCATAAACCCAAAGCAATGCGACCGGAAGCGGTGGTGCTCGAAGTAGTGAAACGCAAACGCACCCATTTTATCGGTGTGGTGGAACGCGTGAATGACACCTGCTTCGTAGTGCCCGACAATACAGGCATTTCCAGCGATTTCTATGTGCCGGAAGGGCGTTCCCTGAAAGCGAAACACAAGGATAAAGTGGTGGTGGAATTGGTGGAATGGCGCGCCAAAGACAAGAATCCAATCGGACAAATCACCGAGATACTCGGCAATGCCGGACTGAACGACGTGGAAATGAAATCCATTCTCATTGAAAACGGATTTTTCACTTCTTTCAGAAAGGAAGTATTGATAGAAGCGGATGAATTGCCGTTTGAAGTATCGGATGCGGAAAAAAGCAAACGACGTGACTTTACCAATATTCCGACATTCACCATCGATCCGGCGGATGCCAAGGATTTCGACGACGCGTTGTCATTCCGCCAACTGGAAAACGGCCTTTTTGAAGTGGGTGTGCACATCGCGGATGTGTCGCACTATGTGAGAGAAAATTCCGAACTCGAAAAGGAAGCTTTCAAACGGGCTACTTCCGTGTATCTCGTCGACAGAGTGGCGCCGATGTTTCCGGAGCGACTGTCCAATATCATTTGCTCACTGCGCCCGAATGAAGACAAATGCTGCTTCGCGGCCGTATTCGAGATGGATGCACAAGCCAATGTGAAAAGCAGCTGGTTTGGCCGCACCGTCATTCACTCACAAAAGCGCTTCACCTACGAGGAAGCACAGGAAATCATCGAAGGAAAAGAGGGCGTATTCAAAGCGGAATTGCTGCAACTGAATGCGCTGGCGCACCTGCTGCGCAAACAGCGTTTCGCGCAGGGTTCTATCGGATTTGAAGCGCCGGAAACGCGTTTCCAGCTCGACGACAAAGGCAAGCCCATCGGTGTGTACGTGAAAGAACGCAAAGATGCGCACTTGCTGGTAGAGGATTTCATGTTGCTGGCCAACAAGGCGGTGGCGAAATTTGTGGGCAAGGAAAAAAATCAGAATGGCAAAGTGCCGTTTGTCTATCGCGTCCACGATTTGCCAAATGAAGAAAAGCTGCTCGACTTTCAGTTGTTCGCCCAGAAATTCGGCTACAAGATACAGTTTGACAATCCGAAGCAGATTGCCCGCGAACTGAACCGGCTGATGCAGGAAATTGAAGGCAAGCCGGAGCAGGCCGTACTGCAACAACTGGCCATCCGCTGCATGGCGAAGGCGATATATACCACGGATAATATCGGTCACTACGGACTCGGATTCGAGTACTATACGCACTTCACGTCGCCCATCCGCCGCTATCCGGATGTGATGGTGCACCGACTGCTGGAGCGCATCCTCGCGCAGCAACCGCTGCCGTCGCAGGCGGAACTGGAATTTAAGTCCAAGCACAGCAGCGAGCGCGAGCGGGCAGCATCTGAGGCGGAACGCGCTTCCGTGAAATACAAGATGGCCGAGTTTATGTTCGACAGAATCGGAGAGCACTTCGATGGCGTTATTTCCGGGGTGAAAAACTGGGGTATCTACGTGGAACTGCCGGCCTACAACTGCGAGGGACTGGTGCGTGTGGAAACGATGACCGACGATGTGTATTCCTATGATGAAAGAAAAATGCGCATGGTGGGTAACCGCCACGGCAAGATCTATCAGCTCGGCGACAGGGTAGAAGTGAAGCTCACCGCCGTAGATATGGAGAAAAAGACCATCGACTTCGAACTCGCCAAAGGAGAGAAAGGGTTGATGTAGGAGTTGTTGCCAATGTAATGCACGAAGCAATCTGTTCAACTTACCGTCCTTGCGAGGAACGAAGCAATCTGTCAAATTTACCGTCGTTGCCAGGCACGAAGTAATCTGTTCAACTTGCCGTCATTGCGAGGAACGAAGCAATCTGTTGAATAAAAATATCACCAGGTATCTATCTCATCGACAATATACAAATCCAGCCAATCTGGATTTTTACTGTTTATCAATTCTTCTTTGGTTTTTCTTGAACCGGCTTTTATTTGTTTTTCAATGGCAATAGCCTCTTCAATTCTTGAATAAAATTCATA
>JADLAH010000322.1 GCA_020848315.1 Chitinophagales bacterium
CTGACTTGCCGCGCATGGTGATGTATGTTTCCAAAGTGATGCTGATGCCCTTGCTCGCATTGTATCTGTATCATCACACGAAGTCGCTGAAGGAATATCGTTTTATTTATCTGGCGTTATTCTTTTCCTGGTGGGGCGATATTTTTCTGATGTTCCCGCGTGATAAAGAATCACCGAATGCAGAATTGCTCTTTATTGGAGGGCTGGTTTCTTTCCTTATCGGACATGTTAATTATATCATCCATTTCCTGCGGGAAGTGAAACAGAAAAAGTCTGCGACCATCGTGGTGCAAAATCCGATGTATGTGATTCCGTTTCTGATTTATATCGCGATTTTTCTGGGGGTTCTGTTCCCGCACCTGCAAACGATGAAAGCGCCGGTGACGGTTTATGGTACAGTGATTACCCTGATGGCTATTGCCGCATTTAACCGGAAATTACAGGTGAATAAAGCCTCCTATATAATGGTGTTTGTCGGAGCAGTACTGTTTGTGTTTTCCGATTCCTGTATAGCGGTCAATGTCTTTTATCAGCCATTTGAAGCCGCCCGTGTAGTGATTATGTCCACTTACATAATCGCTCAGTATCTGATTGTCCGTGGAATTATTGCCGCCAGAGATTAGAATTGTTCTTCCTGAACAATCTGTTTGTGTACTCTGGCAGAAATGCCGATACTTAATTCATACAGAATAAAGATAGGCGTTGATATCAGTAACAGGCTGGTAATGTCGCCTTGTGGCGTAATGATGGCCACAATCACGAGAATAATGACATAGGCCAGTTTTCGTCCATTGCGCATGAATTCCGGTGTGAGCACGCCTAGTTTGGTGAGTAGAAATACAAGCATGGGCAATTCAAACAGGATGCCTGTAGGAATCGTCAATGTGATGAGTAAGCCGATATAGCTGTCGATGGAAATCATGTTTTGTACAATTTCCGTTGCCTGATACTGAATAAGGAAGTTGAGAGAAAACGGGGTGATGATGAAATAACCGAATAAGCATCCTATCGTAAATAAGAGCGATGTAACGAACACAATGCCGCGCGTATTTCTGATTTCTCTTTCATGCAGAGCCGGTTTTACAAAACGCCATACTTCCCAAAAAACATAAGGGAATGCAGCTATGGCACCCACATATAATGCCATTTGAATGTGGAGCATAAACTGTCCGGTGATGTCGGTATTGATGAATACGAACTTCGCGTCACGGATACACAGTCCGTTAAAGAAAGAGCCTTGTTGCTCCAGCCAGCAGAAAAATCGGTTGGTCGGGAAGTCGGCGCGGGTAGGGCCAAAAAGCAGGTAGTCAAACACCAGTTTCTTTTGTGTAAAAGCAAACATAGCCGCCGCAACCACCACAATAGCCGCACGCATAATATGCCAACGCAGGGCTTCGATGTGGTCGAAGAAGCCCATTTCCTTTTGTTGGTTTGGTTCTGTCAGCTTAGCCATTGGAAGCGTAAAAATACGGCATTCAACGTCAACCAAATATTAATTTTACTGAATTTACAGATGGTTTTCTGTTCTTTTTAATGTTCCATCATCTGCAGCAGTTTGTCTACTTTCGGCGTGATGATGATTTCCGTACGTCTGTTTCTGGCTTTCCCGTCTGCGGTGGCATTGCTGCTGATGGGAGAGAACTCGCCGCGGCCGGAGGCAATGATTTGCACCGGATTCACCTTGTATTTGTCGGTCAGGATATGCAGTACGCTGCTGGAGCGCATCAAACTCAAATCCCAGTTGTCTTTGATTAAGCCACCGGAAGAGATATAGGGTACGTTGTCGGTGTGGCCTTCAATGGTAATCAGGATGTCTGCATTTTTTTTCAGTACTTCCGATAATTTTCCCAATGCTTCCACGCCTTTGCTTTCCACGGTGGTAGAGCCCGATTTAAACAATAATTTGTCAGACATGGATACGTATACCTTGCCGTCTTTGGTGTATACACTCAGTTCCCCGGCGCTGAAGTCTGTCAGCGCTTTTTTGATAGCCTCTTTCAACGCTTCGGATTTTGTTTTTTGTTCTGTCAGCAATTGCTGCAATTCCGCGATTTTCTTTTCCCGTTCCTGCAATTCCGCATAGGCTTTCTTTAAATCGACTTCTTTCTGCTCCAGCGCCATTTTTTGTTTTTCCAGATCCACCTGCATCTGTATCAGATCTGCATTGGTTTTCTGTGTTTTGTCGCCGGCTTCTTTCAGTTTTTTCAGGTATTCCTGCTGCGCCAACGCGTGTTTGGCGGTTTCGTCTTCCATCGTTTTCTGCATGCTCTCTATCAGTTCTGCCAGCGAAGCAGAATCTGCCTGCAACTGTGTGATTTGCGCCGTCAGACTGCTGTCCTTGGTGGCACAGGCTGTTTTCAGAGAATCCAGACTTTGGTTAAGGAATTTATTTTTTACCTCACTGTTCAGGTAATCATTCAGCAGTTCATTGTATTTTTTTTGTGTAACACAACCTGTAAGCAAGACGACCGCTAGTAAGGAGAAGAAGATTTTTTTCATAAAAAAGGTATTGACACAAATATCTGTTATCTATTTCTTATTTTGTATTCTATCTTTACACACATGTCGAAAACCAAAACCGTATACATTTGTCAGCATTGTGGCACCAATTCACCGAAGTGGATGGGGAAATGCAATAATTGCGGAGCCTGGAACAGTTTTGTGGAGGAATTGGTGGAACCGAAATCCAAATCGGCGGCAGTGGTGAATGCACCCAAAAATAAACCCCAACTCCTGGAAGAAATCTCCTCGGAAAACAGGCAACGAACCATCACCTCTGATCCCGAACTGAACAGGGTGCTGGGAGGCGGGATTGTGCCCGGCTCGCTGATACTGATAGGCGGTGAACCCGGTATCGGTAAATCCACTTTGTTATTGCAGATTGTACTACAAACAAAAGGCTTAAAAACCTTGTACGTCTCCGGGGAAGAAAGTGAACAGCAGCTGAAAATGCGTGCAGATCGGATCAAATCATCCAATGCAGAAGTATTTGTGTATACCGAAACATCGGTGGAGTCTATTATTCAGCAGGTGGAGCAGGTGAAGCCGCATTTATTGGTGATTGATTCCATTCAGACGTTGGAGACCGCGCTGATTGAGTCGGCGGCAGGCAGTGTATCGCAGATACGGGAGGCTACCCATGTTATTCAACAATATGCCAAACGACATCACCTGCCGGTTTTCATTGTGGGGCATATCACCAAGGAAGGAACGATTGCAGGTCCGAAACTGCTGGAACATATGGTGGATACGGTGTTGCAGTTTGAAGGCGACCGAAATTATAATTACCGGATTCTGCGAACTATCAAAAACCGATTTGGTTCGACGGCGGAACTTGGTATCTATGAAATGCGTGGCGATGGTATGCGCGCTGTGACGAATCCGTCTGAATTGCTGATTACCCAGCGTGATGAATTGGTGAGTGGCGTAGCCATCGGCATCACGATGGAAGGTATGCGCCCGTTTCTGATAGAAGTGCAGGCGCTGGTAAGTCCCGCAGTGTACGGTACGCCGCAGCGCAGTGCGACCGGCTACGATTTGCGGCGACTCGGAATGCTGCTGGCGGTATTGGACAAGCGTTGTGGCTTCCGATTCGGTGCCAAGGATGTGTTTCTGAATATTGCGGGCGGGCTTCGGGTGGAAGATCCGGCGGTCGATCTTGCAGTGGTCGCTGCGTTATTGTCTTCCTACGAAGATACTGCCATCAGCAATAAATACTGCTTCAGTGGAGAAGTGGGGCTGAGCGGTGAGATCCGTGCGGTCAATAAAGTGGAACAACGCATCTCTGAGGCCGCCAAGCTGGGATATGAAAAAGTCTATATCTCCAAATACAACCAGAAAATAAGCGGCTCGCAGTCGGAACTGGCAAAAGTGAAGACGGTCGCTGAATTTTATAAAATGTTATTCTGATACCAGCATGTTTTCAACGGTCAGTACATATTTCACGGATTTTTACCGCCTGTTTTATCCCAGTATATGCGGCTGTTGCGACCAGCCACTGACGAAAGGCGAAGCGCAGCTATGTGTGCATTGCCGTTTGTCATTGCCATTCACACAGTATGAAAAAATGGAGGAGAATCCAGTGGAGAAATCCTTGTTTGGTCGCGCGCCGATCGTGTATGGGAGCGCCTTGCTGCAATTTTCCAAGGGGGAGAGTACACAGCAATTGCTGCATAATATCAAATACAACGGACAGCGGGAGTTGGCCGTTTTTATGGGCAGGATGATGGGTACAAGATTACAGGAAAGCGGCAGGTTGTCGGCAGTGGATGTGTTGATGCCTGTGCCTTTGCATCCGCAGAAAGAACAGGTGCGCGGATACAACCAAAGTGCCTTGCTGGCGGAAGGTATGGCCGCGATATTACCTGCAGAGGTGCAGAAGAATAATTTGGTCAGGAAGGTGGCTACGGCTACTCAGACCAGAAAATCCAGGCTGGAACGCTGGGAAAATGTGGAGGCGGTTTTTGATGTCCGGCATCCCGAACGACTGCGTGGTAAGCATATTATGTTGGTGGATGATGTGTTGACCACCGGTGCGACAATAGAAGCCTGTGTGCAGGCGTTAACAGAAAAGGCGGATTGCTCCGTGAGTGTGGCCGTGCTGGCGACGCCCATGTAGGATAAACGTCTTATTTGGTTATATTTACAGTGAAAATAAGCGTATGAATCTGGTATTTAAAAACAGGATAAAATGGCGGTATGTATGGTCGTGCTGTATAGTGGTGATGGTGCTGTTGAGCGCCGGATTTTTCACGTCATGTAAAAAAGATAATCTCAATACAAGTGCCGGAGTGCAGTTTTCTGCCGATACGCTCACCTTTGATACATTGTTCACTTCACTCGGTTCCACGACAAAATTTTTTACCATCAGGAATAATCAGAAAGATCCTGTGGTCATATCGTCGATCCAGTTGGCGAGTGGTGTGGCATCCTCTTACCGCATTAATGTGGATGGTGATAGCGGAACGGTATTCCGCGATATAGAAATTCCGGCTAAAGACAGTATTTATGTGTTTGTGGAAGTGACGGTCGATCCCAATGCGGCGGATTTGCCATTTCTGATTATGGATTCTCTGCAATTTGTCACCAATGGCCGCAGGCAACAGGTTATTCTGCAGGCGTACGGGCAAAATGCACATTTCTTCAATGCGGATTCTATCGAAAATAATACCGTCTGGAACAATGATTTGCCGTATGTTATCCTCAATTATCTGCAAATAAAACCCGGCGCGTCGTTGACCATTAATCAGGGATGTACGGTATATTTCGGCGGCGGTGCCGCCATGATAGTGGAAGGAGATCTGACGGTAAACGGTACGGATACCTCCAATATGGTGACATTCCGCGGCATACGTTTGGATAAAGACGTAGCCGACCGTCCCTACGA
>JADLAH010000323.1 GCA_020848315.1 Chitinophagales bacterium
GTATCCGCGCAACAGATTAAGAAAGATCTTTCAAAAAAAATGAGATTTTCTATTGAAGAAAATCTCATTTCTGTATCAGGTTTGCAATACGTTTATTCTCCCGATTGTGACATATTATATAATTTTCCTTTCAGGAAGGCGACTTTTTTATAGCTGTAGGATTTAGGCACCACAGCCACGCAGAATTTCCCGTTATCTTCGAGTTTTTCGTCTTTGATATCAAATCTGACATTCAGGTATTTTGCCTTCGGGTCGTAGGTGGCGGCATTGATTTCAATGAATTTCTCTTCATTGCCTTCGCCGACAAAACCTGCCAGTACGAGATTTTTCTCAAAATTAATGGACTCTCCTTCCGCCAGTTTGAAGTATTTGGCAAAATCCTCCGCCGTTTCAATTTTCATCGTTTTATACTTCTTGATACCCGCAAATACATCCTGACTCACTACTTCGCATTTCGGATATTTTAATTTCATTCGGATTTGCGCAAATGAACTCAGCGCGGTGAACGCCAGCAACAGCATACATACAACAGTTTTTTTCATAATATTTGGTTTTAAGAGTTGAATTAACAAATTACCACTTAAAATTACGGGCAAATTCCCACAACACAATACCAGCTGACACGGATATATTGAGGGAATGCTTCATGCCGAGCTGCGGAATTTCCAGACAGGCGTCACATTGCTGCATGACGGCCTCTGACACGCCGTCCACTTCATTGCCGAACACCAGCGCGTATTGCTGTTCCACGTCGGGCAGAAACTCGTGCAGATAAACGGAAGCATCCGACTGTTCCACCGCCAGAATCGTATAATCCTGTGATTGCAGCTGCGCCATACACTCATCTACCGTGGCCACATAACTCCAGTCGACCGTCTCCGTAGCGCCTAGTGCCGCCTTCAGAATGTCACGGTGCGGTGGCACGGCGGAAATCCCCACCAGGTAAATATGTCTTACCAAAAAGGCATCGCAGGTGCGAAATACCGAACCTACATTCATCGCGCTGCGCACATTGTCGAGCACCACCACGACCGGAATTTTATCGGCCTGTTTAAAATCATCAGCAGAAAGCCTGTTCAGTTCATCCAGTTTCAGTTTGCGCATAATGGCAAAGATACTTTATTAAGGACGGAAATAAAACTCACCGGTGATGGAAGAACTGTACCACGGCAACTGTCCCGGCGTTGATTTTTTCACTTCCGCCGCAATACCTTTCAGTACCTGTTCAATGGTCAGTCCCGGTTTTTTCAGTTGATTCAGGAATGCAGTGGTATACGGTGAATTGTAGCCCGAACCGTCCGAAGCCGTATTGCCCGGATTAGTGGAGAAGGAGATAATAGTACCTTCCGGCGCGTTCATACCAACGAGACCACTGCTGCTGCCACTTCTGTTCCAGCTGCGCTCAAACGGATTGTTGCGGCATGCATCCAGCGCGATGATGTTGATCGGATTTTTGGCTGCCTCCATTTTCGCCAGAATTTTGCCCACATTCAGACATTCATACTGCAGGTCTTCTTCCACATATACTTCCGCATCTATCGGAATGATGTAGTTCTCTCCTTTCGACTGAATGCCGTGTCCGGCATAATACACCATACCGGTTGCACCTTTGCTCGACACGAGTTTCTGTCCGAATGTCGCGATAGCTTCATTCATCTGTTTTTTGGTACCGTTCAGCACCAGCACCACTTCAAATCCGCACTCTTTAAGCAGTTTGGACATTTCCTCCGCATCATGCACCGGATTCGGCAGTGTTCCGACAGATTTATAGTTCCCGTTGCCAATCACCAGCGCGATACGCGGAGTGGATACAGACACCTTGTTGCCCGGTGATGTATAAGTAGACGTGCTTGTTTTGGAAGTAGTAGATGTGTTATTGCTCGCATAAGTATTGGTATTGGAAACAGTGCCCGTTTTCTGAATCTCAAACGTGGCGAGGTTCATGTAGGTATTATCCTTGTTATAGAAAGCCACTTTATATTTGCCGGGTCCCGGAAAATAGTACGAAGTATTGATTTTGGTCTGCGTGCTCAGTGTGGTCAGTTCTTTGGTTTCCAGAAAATCCTCCTGATCGCCGTCGAGGGAATAGATGTCGACATATACTTTCGTGGTTTTACAGGCTTTGGCATCCTTATAGGTAATCTTGATATCTTTGCCGCCGCCGCTGGTGTAGAAGATGGAAGCCGGTGTGATTACTTCGCCGCTGCTGTTAGCTTTCTCTCCGAATATCAGCGATGATTTATCGTAATACCACGTATCCACTTTATCCTTGGTAGTGGTGGTGGTCGTTGTCGGGTTGCTGGCCGTCGTTGTAGTACCAGACAGATATTTCAAGGTTGCCGTCGTCGAAGCAAGCGTTGTACCGGCACTTAGCGCGCTGATTTTATAATCACCTGCTTCCGTAAAATTGTAGTCGAACACCGACCAGTCCTTTTTGCCATCATAGGTGAATGATTTGGTCGCGTATGCCACATATTTTCCGGACGTATTTTTCTTGTCTATGTAAAGGGTAATGGAACTTTTAATCGGCTCTCCGTGAGAATACAGTATATAAATCCAGCCTTTATCCTTCGA